>CAZCZS010000047.1:0-12385 GCA_964503355.1 uncultured Mesoaciditoga sp. | reverse complement strand
CATACCAGCGGATACCGCAAAAACGCTCACCCTCGCGATTTCATTCAACGTCAAAGCCGATTGATACACTTCACCCAACGCGAATCCCCTGGAAGTGAGGATGGAACCCTCAATTTTGTTCACGACTTTGAAATGAGAGAATTCGTTTACCTCCTCACGAGCTTTGGATATGATTTCTTCCAATAAAACGGGTAAACTCTGAATGTTTTTTCTTTCCATTTTCAATCGCTTTGTAACAAACAGCGAAAACACGATATTTGTAACTACAGAATTCATATGGGTTTTCGTTGAACCGACCGATAATTCCCTACCGGCCGATATATCCAAAACGATATCAGAATTCATTCCAAGATAGCTGTTGACGTTGGCGGTTACGCCCATCTTAAGAACGTTTGTTCTCTTAACCTTATCGACGAGATTGCGAATTTCCACGGTCTCACCCGATTGAGACACGAAAACGCAGATATCAACATTTTTAAACCACTCTTGTGAAAAATGCCAAAGCGCTTCAGACGCATCGTAATAATCCGCACTTATTCCCGCACTTCGAAGGAGATACACGCTTGCGAACGCGGAATACAAGGAGCTTCCCATACCAAAGAACGCGATCCTTGGAGAGCTTAGGGCATGGAGATGAATTTTGGAAAGTTCCCGTTCTACGGATGGAATGTTGTCAACCAATTTCTGTAAAGCCTGAGGTTGCTCCTCAATTTCTTTGGCAAACAAAAACATCTTTTACCTCCATTTACGATGATTCCTTACCGCTTTTCAAGAATATCGGATTGGAAAAACCCACGATCTTTTCATTATGCAAAGCCAAAACGCTAAGCCATCTTACATCTTTGGACTGAAACTTTTTATCAAAGGAAGAAGCGTCTATCTTCATGGCCCCAGCGGAACTCAACAGCAAGATCTCGTCGGCCAACTCGGAATTCACCCTGATTTCCAAGATATCATCTTCGGCCGCGGTGATAACGTCTCCACAACGATACCTCTTCCCTTCATGGAAAACTTCAAAGAGAAATTTTCCACGGCAAGCGTGGCCTCGGCCAGCTTTTATGGAACAGATGAGAGCCTTGAGAGATAATTCATCCGATCTGACATGAAAGGGAAGCCAAAAATCGTTGAAATCTTCTTTCCTGTGAATATCTCCTCCCGAGGTTGCGGAGATCCTGAATCCTTCGTTTAAAAATTCCGTCCACAAAGATAGAGCGGCCAAATTGAAAGCGGGCAATTGAGAGGCCACCCCTCCGCTGTTCCACAGTTCCAAGAAATCTACGCTGGTAGGGATGAAGCCGTAACTCCATCTGCATCCACTACAATAAGGACTCGGAGGAAAGAAAGGATGTGCTATGCCGAATATTCCGCCTTCACTTCTCACCAACTTTGATGAGAATTCCGGACTTTCGATCATGGATTGAGGGGGTACATGCCTTTGAACTCCAAGCGCCAACGCATGACCTTTGTAGGTTGTTATCTCCACCGCCGGTAGTATCTTCAACTCATCATTTGGTAGTTCATCATCGCAAAGCAAGGGAACATCGTGATCGCTGACGAAGAGAAAATCGAGTTCGTGCTTTTTCGCTTCTTGGGCCAAATCGTTTAAGTCCATCTCTCCATCGCTTTTCGTCGTATGAGAGTGTAACTCTCCCAAATACCAATTTTCATGGATTTTGTCCACTTGAGAAAGCGTTTCAATTCTGTACCTTGATGCGTGCGAAATCGTTCCGGTTTCAACGAACAACGTCCACTCACCAAAGGGAATGTATCCTTTTACACCGTTGGAACTCGATTTCTCAGCTGACAGAAGAATTTCGTACCTTTTGGGATCCAGCCATCCTCTGAATTCTCCACAAGGATCGTAAACCAAGACCTTCAACTCGTTCTTGAGGCCAACATCTTTGCCGGGTGCAATTCTTAACGTGAGTTCTTTAGTTCCCTCTTCAACGTAAAAATGAAAAAATTTTGTGGAAAAGCCTTCGTCTTCTGAAATGGAAAACTCAAAATTCGCGCTTCGTTTCAACATCCTCGTTCATCCCTTCAAGCCCGAAGTTATGTGAATACCCTCTATTAAATACCTATTCATGAAGACGAATATCACCAATATGGGTATGGTCGCGAGAGTGGCGGCAGCCATTAAAAGATTCCACTCCACTCCGCCGTGTCTTTGCTGAAATGATGCCAATCCTAAAGTCAAGGTGTACATGTCTTTATCGTTGAGGAAAACCAAAGGTTGTAAGAAAGATTGCCATGACCAAATGAAATTGAACAGAGCGACCACGGATAAAGCTGGTTTTGCCAACGGCAAAATCACTTTGAGCCATATTTGAAGATGAGAGGCCCCATCCACTTTTGCGGCGTCTACCAACTCAGATGGGATCGTCATGTAGAATTGTCTCAAAAAGAAGATACTCCACGCGCTCCCAAACCAAGAAGGAAGCCACAGAGGCTTGAAAGTACCTATCCAACCGAATTTCTTGAACTCTATGTAAAGCGGTATCATGAGAACCACAAAGGGAATCATCATCGTTGTCAGTGTTATCATGAATATCAGATCTCTCATCGGCCATTTTATCTTCGCGAAACTGTAAGCCACGAACGATGAAGTCAAAGTGGTTCCGAGAGTTGACATTATAGCGATCCAACTTGAATTTAAAAAATATCTGAAGAAGGGCATGTAATGAACTGCTCGCACGTAATTAGCGGGTATGAAGTGCCGTGGAAAAAGGGTAAGTGGGAGTTTCATGAAATCTTTCAAAGGTTCGAAAGAAGTCACAACCATCCAATAAAAAGGAAAAGCAAAAACGATCGCAAACAAGATCAAGATGACCCCAACGGTAAGTTTTTTGATATCGTAAGTGCGCATTTTCATCCTTCTCCCCTGTAGTAAATTTTCTTTTTGCTGAAAATGAATATCAAAACGGTAAGCCCGAAGGTGATCAAAAA
This sequence comes from uncultured Mesoaciditoga sp., assembly GCA_964503355.1. Lineage (GTDB taxonomy): Bacteria > Thermotogota > Thermotogae > Mesoaciditogales > Mesoaciditogaceae > Mesoaciditoga. The sequence continues at coordinate 9,439 of CAZCZS010000047.1, read as the reverse complement.
CAACAACCACGCGGATGCGGATGCGTAACCCATATTCATGTAGGTGAACGCGTTATCGTATATTTGCATTGCCCACGTGTAACTCGAGTAATTCGGACCACCATTTGTCAAAATATAGGGAAGATCGAAAAGCTGAATGATCGATATCATACCCGTTATCACGTTGAACAAGACGGCGGGAGAGATCATGGGAATCGTTATTTTGGAAAGTTTCGTCCACCACTTAGCGCCGTCCAAGTCCGCGACCTCATACAGTTCCTTGGGAACGTCGTTCAAAGCCGCTATGTAAATTATCATGCTCATTCCGATGTACCAAAGTCCAACCAACACTATGGAAGGCTTGCTCCAGTATGGACTCTCCAACCAATTAGGTCCGTTGATTCCAAACAAGTGAAGAAAAAAGTTAAAAACACCATATTGACTGTTCAACATCAAATTCCAAACAATTGCCAAAATAACTCCCGGTACCAACACCGGAAAAAGATAGAAGACCTTTAACGAGCTCAAGATTTTACTCTTTCTCACGTAATAAAACATGTATGCCACAATGAGGGCCGTTATTTGCGTAAGAGGCACTCCTATTATCATGAAATAAAGTGTGTTTCCAACCGATGTCCAAAAGACGTTATCCGTTAGCAACCATCTGTAATTCAAAAGTCCTACCCATCTTGGAGGCCTGATGATGGTATACCTTGTGAAGCTGTAATAAAGAGAAGTGAACATGGGATAGAAATAAAACAGAGCGAGTCCTATTATCCATGGAGAAACGAAAATGATTCCCCATTTTAACTCCCTTTTTTCTCCTCTTGTCACCTTTATTCCCCCAATATTTCATTCAACGGAAGGTTGAGAAACGCCTTGAAAGACGTTTCTCAACCAAGCGGAATTATTTTCCCATCATCTCCAAAGCCCTTTTTATCTTCGTCTGAACATTATTCAACGCCACTTGAGGAGAGGTGCGAAGAAACAGGATGTTCAAGAACGCGTTTTTCAAAAGAGCATCGTATTTTTGCCATACGGGCGTGGTTGGAGCGAAAAAGAGATGAACTTTTTGGAAGATTTTCATGAACACGTCTCTATGAGGATAAGGAACCATCGCCTTTTCGTTTTCCTTTATCACTTCTTCCTTCAACACCGGTACCGGTGTAAGAAATTTAAGAAGGTTTTCAGGTTTGGAAACGAAGGCTAAAAATTCCTTCGCCCCTTTGACGTGTTTGGCTCCCTTTGGAATCACCGCCATGTCTATTTCCGTGTAAGCCATTGGCTTTCCACTTGCACTGGGAAATGGCGCGAATCCCCATTTCATTTTTGGATTGTAGATATCTATGATCTTCGCGATCCAATCTCCACCAAACATCATCGCGACTTTGCCGGAGATGAAAGGATTGCTGTTGGACCAATACGGTCCATATCCTCCCACGAATTTCTCAAGTTGACTTTCACTTCCATACATCTTCGAGAGATCTTGAAGCCACTCGTACGCTTTCACACATAATGGAGCGTTAGCCGTGATAGCTCCCGTTTTCTCGTTTATCAACGAGCCACCAAAATAGTATGGCCACACGTGAGCCCATGTCCATTTGTCGTTGTAACCGGGATCGAAGCCGAGAATTTTTATATCTCCATTTGAATCGTAAACGGTTAGCTTTTTGGCGTATTCCTTCAGTTTTTCCAACGTCGATGGCGGAACGTCCGGATTCAATCCGGCCTTTTCGAAAAGTTCCTTGTTCCAAAAAATGCCAAAAATATCCAACTTCATTGGCACAGCGTAGAGATGGCCGTGATACTGTGCACTTTTCAAAACCTCTTGACGATACTCTTTCAAATTCAAACCGTACTTCGTTATATCATCTATAGCCTCTGCAGCTCCCATCGCAACCAATGGAGCTATATATTGATGATTGGCATGAAGTATATCCGGTGGATTTCCAGCCGCAAGTGACGTCAAAAATTTCTCCGCAATGTTGCTTACGCTTATGATTTTAACTTTGTATTCGTTTTGCGTTGAGTTGAATTGATTGGCCATTGAAGTGATGACATTTAGTTCCGGTCCCGTCCAATCGGTCATGAAAGTCACCGTTGTGAAGGCAAAGATCGATGACAGGGTGAAAATGACCAACACCAAAAGTATCAAAAGTGCCTTTTTCATTACTTATCCCCTCCATTCACTTACTCATATCCATAACGCTTCTTCAAAAGCGTGAAGCATCATGGGCAGTAAAACTTTAAAGCCTTCCGCGTATTTGCAGCCCACTTTCTTTCCATACGTTCTTCCTTTCATCTCGAAATATCTTTTGTAAATCTCCACGTTCTCAAAGTCGAATTGACTTTTATGAGCGGAAATGGCTTCGAATTTTTTCTCCCAGTACTTATCGATACAGATGAATTGATTGGGATAGGCCGTGAAGAAAAAAGCCACAGGAATCGTGTTGAAGTTGAACAAGAGAGTTTGGGCTACCGCCAATCCGCACATCCGATGATCGGGATGAGATTCGTAGGGTAGGAAAGGATCCACCGTTATCACCAAATCGGGATTCAGTTTTTCAAGATATTTTGTCAGATCTTTTTTCACGCTTTCAACGTCGTAATCGCCACCGTCTGGATAATTCAGCCAGATGATCTCATCGACATTCAGAATTTTTGCGGCCTTTTCCTGTTCTTTTTTTCGAATTTCCTTCGTTTCCTCTCTACTTTTTCCATGAATGCCGGCACTTCCGTCCGTCACGAGAAGATAATTTACCGTCGCACCCCTGGATTTAAGCTTTGCCACAGTTCCACCTGCCCCCAATTCGCCGTCATCCGGATGGGGCAAAACGCACAAAACGTTCTTGCTTTCTTCCAAATTTGGCATCGGAAGGTTTTCGTGTAAAAAGTCGATCATCTTTTTTTCCATTTCGTATTCCTCCCTTTATCAGACATGATCAATTTGTCCATCTTACGAATAAAGCACACACCTCACGAAATGATCTTCTCCAACTTTTATCATGTCCGGAAGCCTTTCTCTACATGCCGGTTTTGCGAATGGGCATCTTGGTTCAAAAGGGCAACCTGGTGGCAAATTCGTTAAATCTGGAACTTCACCACCTATATCTATTTTTTCCGGTTCAAGACCTGATTCTGGTTTTGGAGCGGCCTTCTTCAACAATTGTGTGTAAGGATGCTTTGGATCGTTTATAACGTCATCTGAGCCTCCGATCTCCATGAGGTGTCCCGCATACATGATGGCTATCTTGTCGGCCATGTAATGTGCGCCAGCCAGATCGTGTGTGATAAACAAGTATGAAATGCCTTCTTTTTCTTTTAAATCCAACATTAGATTCATGATATCCAGTCTTATCGAAACGTCTAACATAGATGTGGGTTCATCGGCAAGTACCAGTTTTGGATGGGTGGCCAAAGCGCGTGCTATTCCAACCCTTTGCCTCTGACCACCACTCAATTCGTAGGGATAACGATTCAAAAAATCCTTCGCCGGTTTCAACCCACATTCCTCAAGAACATTTTTGACGTTCTCTTTCAGTTCTTCCTTGGTTTTCGCTATTTTATGAACTTTCAATGGCCTTTCAATTGCGTAACTGATCGGATAAAGGGGATTCAACGAAGAGAATGGATCCTGGAATATCATTTGAACTTTTCGCCTGTAATCCAAGATCTCAAAGCGATGCATTTTTTTGGAAACTTCGTTGCCTTCCAGGTATACGGCGCCTGAAGTTGGTGTGTAGAGTTTGGAAATTACACGGGCTACAGTGGTCTTTCCACTGCCGGATTCCCCTACCAAAGCCACCACTTCTTTGTACCCTATGTCAAGACTTAAATTGTTAATGGCATGTACGTATTTTTTCTTCAAAGTTCCTATGGTGAAGATTTTACTTAAATTTTTTATTTTCATGAGTGCATTTGTATCGTTCTCAACCTTTAGCGCTTCCATTTTTAGCACCTTCTTCGTAGCTTTTCGAATACAAATTACACGCCACCAAATGTCCTTTTTTGATTTCCATGAGTTGTGGTTCCACGTTTTTGCATTTATCCAAGATGCGTTCAGAACATCGTGGGTAAAAAGCACATCCCTCTATCTTTTTGGATAAATCCGGAGGATAGCCCGGTATGCCATGAAGTCTTCTTCTTTTTCCAAGCAACGGAGGAAAAGAATTCATCAATCCGCGAGTGTAAGGATGAAGTGGATCGGAAAATATCTCTCTCGCCGACGCTTTTTCAACTACACGACCCGCGTACATGATCATCAAAGAATCGGATATCTCTATGAGCAAGGAGAGATCGTGAGTTATGAAGATGACTGAAAAACCGAACTTCTTTCTAAGTTTGTCCACCTCTTGAAGTATTCTTCTTTGAACCACAACGTCTAAAGCGGTCGTAGGTTCATCCATTATTATGAGCTTTGGATTTAAAGACAAAGCTATCGCTATAACCACTCGTTGCTTCATACCACCACTCAACTGATGAGGATACGCATCTAGATATTTCGGTGAAATGTTGGTGTATTCCAAAAGTTCTTTGGCCCTTTCAAATAATCTTTCATCGTACTCATGCGTGTGATAGGTTATGGCATCGTAAATTTGATCCTTTATCTTCATGATCGGATTCAACACGTTCATCGATGCTTGAAAAACTATTGAAAATTCCTTCCATCTTATTTTTCTTACCTCTTCTTCTTCCATTTTCAAGATGTTTTTTCCATCGAAGAGTATTTCTCCATCAAACACTTTGCCGGGAGATCTGAGTAACCTCGTTATGGCAAATGCGAGCGTGGATTTTCCACAGCCAGATTCTCCGGCTATGCCTAAGAATTCCCCTTTTTCCAGATCGAAAGAAACATCTCTAACGGCGTGAACAACTTTATCGTTGAGCTCGTAACCGGCGTGCAGATTTCTAACTTGAAGAATTTTAGCCATTTCTCTCACCCTTGAGTTTTGGATTTATTATTTCATCTACGGCAAAATTCATAAGGGCCATAGAAGTTCCCAAAAGTGCTATCAACACTCCTGGTATTAAAAGCCAACTCCACAATCCGAAGAATATCGCCTGATCGTTTTCAGCCCAGTAAAGAATGGTACCCCAAGAAATATCGTTGACGTTCCCGAGTCCGATGAACTCAAGCCCCGCTTCGCTTATCACCGCGTACATGGCCGTTCCAAAGAAGTTCGCAACGACCAAACCGAGTATATGAGGAAGGATGTCGACGAAGATTATGTGAAAAGAGTTTTCTCCCACGATGACGGAGGCGTTGACGAAATCTCTGTTCTTTATGGACATAACTTGAGGTCGAAGGGTTCTCGCCCCCCACGCCCAACCGGTTACGGTTATGACGAATATGATCGACCATACCCCTTTATTCGGCATGTACGCCGCTAAAACGATCATCAAGGGCAAAGGCGGGATCACCAAAAACACGTTTATGATAAGCGAAATCACGTTATCGACTATTCCACCGAAAAAACCTGAGAAAAGAGCCAAAGCCACTGAGATTATCGTTGTGAACGCTCCCACTATCAAACCCACCGATAGAGAAATTCTTGTTCCCCAAATAACCCTTGAAAAAACGTCCTGCCCGGTGGCCGTGGTTCCCAACAAGTGTTTGAGAGATGGAGGTTGCAGTGGAGAAAATCCCATGTAGTTTGGAGAGTAAGGCGCTAGGTATGGAGCGAAAATGGCTATTATCACGAAAAAAATCAGCAAGGACGTTCCAATCAAAATTTTTTTATCTTTTAAAAAGAAGTTTAAGTATTTCATGGTTTATTCCACCCTCACTCTCGGATCGACGACTATGTAAAGAAGATCCATTATGAAATTCGCCACAAGCACGGAAAGAGTTATGAAGAAAAATAAAGCCTGCATCAACGGATAATCCAATCCTATAACCGATTGGTACAGAATGTACCCGATGCCGGGATACGAAAAAACCATTTCGGTAAGAAGCGCTCCACTGACTATGAACCCTATGGCCATGGCAAACTGCGTGAAGTTGGGTAATATGGCATTTCTCGCGACGTAATTGTATTCAATCCTCTTTTCAGGTAATCCCTTCGCGTAGGCAAAAAGAGAATAATCGCTTGAAAGCTCATCTATCATGTTGTTTCGCATCGTCAATATCCATCCTCCCATTGAAGTGATGAATATGGTTAAAGCCGGAAGCGTGGCGTGGTAAAGAATGGAACCGATCATCTTTATCCCACCAGCTTGTACCACCGAGTAAGCTCCCGAAATCGGAAACCATCCCAACGCAAAACCGAATATGTACTGAAAGAGCAAAGCGATCCAAAAATAAGGCACACTGTTCAGAAAAAGACTGATAACAACGCTTGAACTGCTTAGAGGTGAGTTCCTTTTCCAAGCGGCTTTGATTCCTATCCACGTTCCCACAACGAAGGAGATAACGGTTGTGATTCCCATCAATCCTATGGTCCAAGGCATGTGAGTGGCTATCTCTTGAGAAACGGATAAAGGGTAATAAACCAAAGAGGTTCCGAAGTTGAAGGTGAGAGTTCGTTCAAGATAAGCGAAATACTGTTGAAAGATATTTTGATGAACGTTCAATCCGAAAGCCACCTCTATGGAATGGAGTGCTTGAATGCTTATCCTTCCCTTATACCTTGCGATCATCGCTATGGCGGGGTTTCCGGGCATGAGCCTCGGTAAGATGAAGTTTATCGTCATGGCAACCCATAGCGTGATGAGAAAAAAAGCGATCTTATTCAACAAGTATTTCAAGCAGAATCCTCCCCTCAAATTTCACTTTTTCCGAAATGAACACGTACTTCCAAATTCGAACAAGAGGAGGCATCGCTTGCAAAAAACGATGCCTCTCGTGTAAAACAACTCTTACCTGAGATGAATTGTCAGAGCGACAAGCAACATTCCCAGACCGGTTCCGTTCCATCCATTGCTGTATGGATTGGAAATCGTTGGCCATCCGACGAATTTCGATGCGTTGTAAAGATCAAAGCCAGTTCTCGTTGTAAGAACAACGGCTGGAAGATCGTTCAAAACTACCTTTTCTATCTTGTACATCGCTTCTTTTTGTACTTCTTTATCGCTGGAACTGGAAAAAGTCTTAAGGGAATTGGTTATGGTTTCATTGGTATAACGGCTGTAATCTGAGATGGCGGTTTTTCCTATGGGAGCCGAGAAAGCTGGATTGAATTCTGAATAGTAAGCGTAGAAGGGCGTAGGTCCGGTGTTGGGTGGCCAGCCTATTGCCATGTCAAAATTACCCGTCATCAACTGTTGCAGGTAGGTGTTGTACGATTGTTGAACTATAGTTGTGTTTATACCGATGTTCTTCAATTCTTGCGAGATTATCTGGGCCATGGTTATGAAATCCGTCCATCCTGCTCCAACCAATATGCTGAAAGTTGGTAAAACTTTTCCATTTCTTTCAAGAACGCCATCACTGTTTTTCTTGTAGCCTATAGAAGTCAACAATTTCATGGCTTGTTTTGGATCGTAACCGTTGTAGAGTTCATCTGTTTCTTTCAGGCTCGGATCGTACCATTCATCCTTTTGAGCAGGTATTATTTGAGTTTGACTTATATCGTAACCTCCCGCTCCAAAATAAGCCCTATCTTCAAGCAGTTTTTTGTTTATCGCCAAAGCTATGGCTTTTCTAAAGGTAGACTCTTTAAATGGTTCTTTCGCATCGTTCATGTACAGCACGTTAACGCTATGAACCGGCCAAAAGAGTATGTGAGTTTGTGGTCCTCTGGCAACCCACAACTTCTCTGGCATTTCGATTGCTATGTCGTTCTGATCCGTTTCGCCTTTTATCATTTGAAGGAAGGCGGCTTGGTTTGAAGTGTTTCCTATGATTCTTATTCCATCTATGTACGGTCTACCTTTCCACCAGTAATCTGGATTTTTGGCAAAATATTCGGTGTTGTTTGCCACGCTGTAACTTTCCCTCAAAAAAGGCCCAGTCCCAATTGGGTTGTTTGAGTTCAGAAAACTCACCGGATTCTTTATGTTGGCCCACACGTGTTCTGGTATTATCAAAGTTCTTAGTATGTAAAAGTATTCGGGAATGTTTGGATGCGAAAACTCAAATACGACGTTTTGTCCTTCCACTCTAACACTTTGAAGACCTGAGAGTTTTGACCACACACCATTCGTGTCAAGAGCCGGGAATTTCTTCAAAAGATTGAAAGTGAACTCCACATCTTTCGGTGTGAAAGGCACACCATCACTCCATCTAACGTTCTTTCTGATCGTCACCGTTAAAGTTTGACCGTTATTGGACCAGGCGTATTTCGTGGCGAGAAAGGGAGTAACAGCGCCGTTTAATGGATTAACGTACATGAGCGGTTCATACACGAAATGTACACCCGGATCGGGATTCGGGCTGAATGGATTGAAGTTGTTAACCACATACGTTGGTGCACTACCGCCTAAATTGACGATTCCACCGTACTTCACCGTGCCGCCAAACGCTATCAAAGATATGGCAATCAGCAGCACAGTCATTAACGTTATCCTTTTCACAGTTGACACCTCCCAAGTATTTTTCCCAGGCCGCACGTTTTGCGGTCTTTTCGATCAAGAAATCATTTTAAATTCTCGATCCATCCATTGTTCTCTTTTAAAACTTCATCTAAAAATTCTTGAGCCTTTTCCAAACCGGGTCCCAACGGATGCAGAAGGATCGCCTTTAGAGCGTCAGATCTGGAATGTTTTTTGTAAGCGTTTATGGCCAATCTTTCATACTGCTTGATGATATGAATCAGTCCCAATGCCATCGGATCCGCTTCTCCCACTGAAACGGGAAATACCCTTTTTCCAATAACCTCGCAGGAGACTTCTAAAACGTAATCGTTTGGCAGATTACTCACAGCGCCGTTGTTTTTAACGTTCAAAATATGGCGTCTTTGTCGACCAGAGACCATGTCCCTCATCAGTTCAACAGCTGCAGTCGAATACATCGCTCCACCTCGTTGTTGTAGCTCTTTGGGTTTTTCATTCGTTTTGGGATCCGAATAGATATCGAAGAGTTTTTTCTCTATTTCTTTCACGACCATTGAACGTAATTTTCCCGCTTTCAATTCTTCTTTTTCTCTTGAAAGCATCGTATCGGTCATGAAATAATATCTCAGGTAAGGATTTGGATACATTTTCAAGACGTCCACTACCCATTCCGGATAACCCTCTTCTTTCAAAGCATCTTGGGCGTGTGCAAGAAGATTTTGAGTTTCGTCTTTGCCTTTTACGAACACCTTTTCAACGAAGCTAAGGTGATTCAATCCGTAGTATTTGAGAAACACATCTTCTCTGTTCACATTGTAAAAATCCGCCACGTACTGGATCAAATTTATAGGTATGTTGCATAGGCCAACGAATTTTTCAAAGTTGAGATAGTTTATGACGAATTCACTCATGTGACCTGAGGGATTGGTAAAATTGATCACCAAAGCCCGAGGAGCGTATTTTCGAA
>CAZCZS010000046.1:0-13166 GCA_964503355.1 uncultured Mesoaciditoga sp. | reverse complement strand
CGATGTTTATTTGATAAATGCCATTGGCTTGTAAAGTTGACGCACAACGTGAGTTGGTAATTGTGGGGATAAAAACGATGTAAAATAGCAGTAGTTCAGTTAGGAGGTGGGGAAATGGAAATCACGATCTTGTGCAACGATACCGCCAAGGCCGGATTTTTCTCGGAACACGGTTTATCTCTTTTGATAGACGGCGAGACGCTTTTCGATACGGGAACAAGCGATGTCGCTTTGAAAAACGCGCGGAAATTGAACGTCGATCTTTCAAAAGTTAAAAGGGTATTCATCAGCCACGGTCACTACGATCACATTGGAGGATTGATCTACATGCTAAATGAAATGTCAACGGTGGATCTTTACCTCCATGAAAAGGCGCTCATTCCAAAATACAGCGGAAAAAGATTCAGCGGTATCCCGTACGATTGGAATGAAGTGAAAGGAAAAGTTCGAGTCCATTTCGTCAGTGGCAACGTGAAAATCGACAATTTCTTGGTCATAAACGATGTTCCTTGCGAGGAAAAAAGCGTGGATCCCCACTTCATGGTTGAAGGGAAACACGATCTCTTCGAAGATGAGGTGAATTTGTGTAAAGATGGCGTTTTGATAACCGGTTGTGCTCACAGAGGAATAGACAACATCTTGAAAAGCGCTTCTAAATTGGAAAAAATCTCCGTTGTGATCGGGGGATTTCACCTGAAAGATTCCCCGCTGGAAAGGATAAATGAGGTGTTGAAGGTTTTTCAAGAATACGATGTAAAAGTCATCCCTCTTCATTGCACGGGCGACAAAGCCACCGAAATTTTTAAAGAGAAGCTGGAGGATAGATGCCTGATCTTGCACGCTGGCGATACGATAAAAATTTGAATTTCAAGATATGGAATTCTTTGAAATCACTTCTGAATACCAATATCCACTGTCTTTGATCACCCTTTTTTGAGTTTTGTAATCAACGTACACTATGCCAAACCTTTTCGAATATCCCTCAGCCCATTCGAAATTATCCATCAAAGACCAGACGAAGTAGCCTTTCAAATTCACTCCATTCTCAAGAGCACGGTGCGCCTGTTCAAAATGCGATTTGAGGTAGTTGATCCTCTTTTCATCGTGAACTTTTCCATCCTCGAGCTTGTCTTTAAACGCCGCACCGTTTTCGGTAATGAATATCTCGTTTGGATGGTAGGTGTTTTGCACTCCGGTAAGAATTTCATACAAACCCTGAGGGTATATTTCCCAACCCATATCCGTTTTTTCCACACCTCTTTCAACGTTTTTAACTCCAAAAACGGCCCTTTCGTCCGCTTTAACCAAATTTCCCGAGTAGTAATTTATCCCAACAAAATCTATTGGAACGTTTATATCGTCCATGTCCTTTTCATAACCTCTTGGGAAATACTCTCTCGCAGCGTTGTAAAAATGCTCAGGATACTCGCCTTTGAAGATCGGATTTAAAAAGAGAGGATAATTAGTCCATTCGTGAGCCACTTCGGCGGCCATGACGTCATTTTCGTTTTGGGAAGCCGGTGTTTGGGAATGGTTGGACAGGGTTATACCTATCTTTCCACTCAAATTTTCATCTCTGAAAGCCTTGACCGCTTTTGAATGCGCCCTTAACTGATTGTGTACGACTTTAAGGGCAGCGTAAGTATCCTTCATTCCCGGCGCATGAATTCCGAACATGTGCCCGATAAACGCCGTCACCCATGGTTCGTTTAGAGTGATCCAATGTTTAACCCTATCACCCAATTTTTGAAAGACAAAATCCGCATAATCCGCAAACCAGTTCGCCACGTCTTCATTGGTCCATCCACCTTCATCTTGAAGATGTGCGGGCAAATCCCAATGATAAAGTGTCACGAAAGGCTCTATATTCGAAGTCATCAGTTCGTCCACAAGACGATCGTAAAAATCCATGCCTTTGAGGTTGAGTTTTCCTTTTCCATTTGGAAATATCCGCGGCCACGCGATTGAAAACCTGTAAGCTTTGATGCCCAATTTTCTCATAATGGATACATCTTCTTTGTATTTGTGATAGTGATCGCACGCCACGTCTCCCGTATCACCGTTGCGTGTCGTGCCGAACGTGTGTGAAAATCTATGCCAAATGGAAGGACCAGCTCCATCGCTGAGAGGAAAACCTTCCACTTGATACGCAGCGGTTGCCACGCCCCATTTGAATCCCTGTGGAAATGCCATCTTTTCCATCAAAATTCCTCCTTTCATTCACTTTTGCAGAATTTCAAATTCTACTTTCTGCGTTTTATTCCCCACGAAACGAGAGCTCCACCAATCCCCGTGAGGATCATGAATTGAAGAATTATCATTGATCCGATCTGAGGATTCTTGAAATTCATGTAATTCACCATGATCACGATCTCAACGATGATCATGATAACTCCAACCAGCACAATGGCCACATTTCCTTTCATTTACCTCACATCCTTTGGCTTTCTCTTAAAAAGGGAATTCTAACCATTTTACGACAAAATAATATTACCTTTATATGCAAATTGAGTTATAATTAAAACAACTTTATGTTAAAACGGAGGTGATACCATGGATAGCGAAGAGCTGTTAACCCTTGTTATCGTCGTAGCGCTCATCAGCGCAACCGTTATAGGCATCTCGATGTACGTGAGCGCGAAGATGTCGAACTCAAACGTAAACGGGAAATGGATCATCTATTCGACATCTCCATCACTTGAAGGCACGGATAACACCTATAAGATAGGTGATCTATCTGTGAAGCTCGAAGCCATAACGGCGGTGGATTACTTTTACAAGACGAGCGGTGAAAGGGGAATAGTGGGAGTGAAGTTGATTTTCAAAAACGAATCAACAAACGAGGTATTCATTCCGCTTGAAGATGCTTACTTTATCAACTCCCACGGCAGAAAGATAACAACGGAGCTCATGAGTGGATATAAAGAGTTTTCTCCCACTCCTAACATGTTGAGGATAAAATCCTCTCAAAAGCGTGAAGTATCCATAGTGGCCAAGGGAAGTCAAAGGCACGTTGTGGTCAACAACATCCCCATGTGGGTGGTTACTCTTTTGGCAAAAGAAAACGAAAAGATGAGCTTTAGTCTTCCTATATTGGAAAATGGAAAGGAGAAGTTCTACAAATTCTCTTTTGAATTCGTGAAAAAATGAAAGCACGCTCACAGATGCCTTCTAAATTGAAGGAAGAAATGTTTTGATGTAGAAGTGAATTGGTGATATAATTTTTTCCTGGCTTCATAATCAAAAGAAGGGGGAATGAACATGTCAAGGAGATTTTTGTTGGTAGCGTTGGTAACGGTAGCGTTGGCTGTGGTGTTGAGTTCTTGTATGATGGTGAAACCTAAAACCAATATTATGACGATTAGAGAGGCGATAAACGCTGCTGCAACTTCAACAGTGAACGCAACCATTACAGGGGTGGTAACGTACGCCTACGGAGACTCCATATTGATAGAAGATGATACAGCAGCTATAGAAGTTTACCTGAAATCTTCGAACTTCTCCAAGATTTACGAAAATGGCGATAAATTAAAGGTATTTGGAAAGATCGAAGAGTATAAAGGAAATTGGGAGATAGTTCCGGCTTCCACTTCGGATGTTACGAAGATCGGCACGTCAACGATAAAAGCGACTTTGATAGCCACCGACACCTCCTTGAGCACGAGTGACGATTGGATGCTCATGAAAGCCGTGAACCTTCCAGTGAAAAAGGCGGCAGATAAGTATTACAACGTGGTGCTTTCAAACGGTAACGCTGAGATAACCATCAACTCTTACGATGCCAACGTGAGAAAATGGCTTACCTCTTTAGCTACAAACGATGTGGTTTCCGTTCAAGGTTACGTGAAATACAACTACGGAGCGTACAAGCTCTTCCTTAGAGACGAAAATGATATATTGAAATGATGATACTTATAAAAAAGGGGGAGAGCGCTCTCCCTTTTTCTTTTTGCACGTTTTTTGAACTACAAAAAGAAAGTGTGAGACGATGAAAAAGATGAAGCTTTTTTCATTCATCATCGTGGCGTTAATACTTGTAGTAGCGCTTTCTTCGTGTACAAGAGTAATTTCCGCTCATCGTTATAAAGTGTTGAAGGTCATAGATGGAGACACGATAAAGATCCTGTACAACGGTGAAGAAACCAGCGTGAGGTACATAGGAATAGACACGCCAGAGACACATTCTGGCAGTGACAAGCCGATAGGTGAATACGGCGAACAAGCGTACGAATTCAACAAAAAGTTGATTTCCAACGCTCAAAACGTTGTCGAACTTGAATTCGATAAGGATCTTTACGATCGTTACCATCGGTTGTTGGCTTACGTTTACGTAAAAAACGCTGCCAGCAGTGTTATGATCAACTCTGAACTTATCAAACACGGTTTGGCGTGGCCTTTAACTTATACCGATACTTCCAAACACACGATGGAATTTTGGAAAGATTATCGATACGCCTACCAGCATAGGCTGGGATTGTTTTCACGCTACACGAGCGCTCCAACTGTGGATGCGTCGGTTGTTGACAAGTCACTTTCTGAATATCTTGGGAAACTCACGTGGGTACGATTTCATCCATCTTCTTATAAAAAAACTTCGTATTCTATCACACTCAGCTCAACTTATTTTTCCGTAACCGTGAGAACACCTGAATTGGGAGAGTTTGCAACTCCGTTGAAAACGCTTTATCTTCATAAATGGATAGAAGTGTACGGTGAAGTTTGGAAAAAGGAAAACAAGGGTGAGATGCTTCTTCATGCGCCCTTTGAATTCAAAATATTGCAAGGAGGATGAGAATAAATGAAGAAATACGTGACCGTGCTTTTGACGTTAGCTTTGTTATCGTTGGCCGTTTTTGGGTCGGGAATGAAATTCAGCGTTCTGACTTTTTACACGACGGATTTACAAAACGGAAGTTACAACGTGTGGCCGATCCTTTATCTAAGGATACCTTTGACCAACTCCTTCAGATTGAATTTCGAGGATTACGTTATGGGAACTCATAAAACTTTTTCAATTGGAAATTTTCAAATTATGCAACCGACTTATTGGTACATGTCCTACAGAAATGGGGATTTGAGTGCGTACGTTGGACGTTTCAAATCACGTCACACGTTAACACGTCAGATGTATCTGTTGAGAGTTGGCGGTCTTTACGATACGGTAACCGGCGCAGAGGTCGATTTTAAGAATTACACTTACGATTTAGGTCTACGCTATGATTGGAAATACTCCGAATTTGCCGCTTACGGCGGTTTACTTGGTAACGACTACAAAGTTTATCTTTACGCTTCGAAGGGAAACAAGATATCCCTGTCCAGTGATTTTTTCCTCTCTTTAAAAAATGTATCTCTATGGGGAGCTGCGGCTTACGATTTGGATCCATCGAACATTTCATTTGGAATTCCAACGGTTTTAATCGGTGGAAAAACGTATTTTGGTGCTCTGAATTTCGCAGCTCAGTACGCGTGGAGACCAAATCAAGATGCAGCGAAGATCTGGTACGATTTCAACGATCCAAACAAAGTGGGTTACCCGCTTAAGGATTTCAACTCTCTGTTGACATACAATTTCAACAGAAGAAACTCGATAGGCCTTCTCATGAATTGGAATTCAAATCTCAGCGTTCCAACCTTCGGTGTGAAATTCTCTCATGGCGATCTTTCGGTAACATTGGGAAGTGCCGATTTGAACGGTGGCATAAGTGGAGTACAATATTTAACCTTGAATTATTCGAATTATTTCTCAATACCTTTAACAACTCATCCGATTTTTTCACCTTCTCAAAGAAGCTGGTGAGCACAGCAAAAAGCCGGGAATTTTTCCCGGCTTTTACATTTCTTCGAAGTTCAAAACTTCTATTTTGTAATCGAATCCATCGTAGTAGATGTTTTCTTTATCCGTTTCAACTTCTCCAACTTGATTGTCGTACGGATCAGATCGAATGAACCTTTTCTTTGGATAAAAGGGTGCCATGAACTCTGAATTTGCAACCATTCTAAAAGCATCCATATTTCCAAAATAGAAACTCCTTCTTTTTTCGTTGTCTTTTCTCGCACCTCCAAATGAAAGATCTGCCGGAAGCCAGCCGTACGGTTCAACGTGGAAGTACGCCCAATCGTGTGGGCCGGCGTAATTTGGCGTGATAAACCACCCAGACTGCCATTTGGCTGGTATTCCCGCTATCCTACACATGGTTATGAAAAGTAAAGCCTTTACGCCGCAATCTCCCCTTAAATTGACCGCCGCAAATTCGGCAAGAGAACCATCGTACACACTGTATGGATTCATATAAGAATAATCCACGTTTTTTGTCATCCAATCGTATATTCTCTTCGCTTTAAGATAAGGGTTTTTCTCATCTTTCACGATTTCGTTCGTTAAAGCGATAAGGTATTTTGAAAAAACGATATGAGGTGGTTTTTCTCTCAAAAAACCGCTTTCTATTCGTCTTTCGTCAACATTTTTAACGTTTTCCACATGGATACTATTCATCTGTTCGCGCAAAACGTATTGAAATCGCACTTCGAACGTCGTTCCCGCTTTCGGTTTTCCCTCCATGTAAACTGTCATGTTCGTAGAATCATCTCGAGAGCGTTTACACTCGGCGTTACATTCTACAAAATCCACTCGTTCAATTGGGCTTTCTAATTTTGGGATCGGAAGCCAGCACCTCACTTTGTTGCCTTTGTAATCTTTTTTGAGTGTCAACGATATACGCGCTTCGACTCTGTATTTCTTTGGTTTGTCTCCTTCGATGAGTTCATCTATTCTACGATTTACAAGATTTTTTACTTCGGCGTGCTCATCATCTTTGATATCTGGAGCGTAATCGGGAAATTTGAAAATGAAATTCTCCAAAAATCTTCTTTCGAACTTCTTTTCTCCTTCAACGAGCAGATAGTCCACATCTTCATGTTCCACATGTCTATAAAATTCATCTTCATTTACGCCGATCGATTTCATCTTTTCCAGGGCACCCTCTTCATCAAAGGGATAATCCTCAATAAGACGGTATATCCTTTCAGGTTCGTATTGCAACCTCTTTTTTAACATCTCTGGCAAGTCTCTTTTTAAAAGTTCGTCAACGATTTGAATGGCTTTTTTGAAATTCCCTTTTCCTTCTTCTCTTAAAACGCTTTGGGGTAGCGGAACATTCAAGAATTCCATCCTTCATTCCTCCCTTCGACATTCATTCATCTTCGTTCATCTTGTCGTCAAACCATAGACTATGAACAGCACGTAAGAAAGAATGAGAAGTATTCCCTTCCATCTTTTCGCACTCTTGTTCTTGTTGAAAAATATAAACAGCAGCAAAATTCCAATGCCGTTCATGAAAAGAAGATCGCCGTTCACATTTCTATCCGGTTTTATCGGATAGAAAAGCGAAGAAATTCCCAACACTCCAAGAATGTTGAACATGTTGGAGCCTATCACATTTCCTATCGCAAGATCTTTTCTCAATTTCAACGCGGCTTTCAACGAAGTCGCAAGCTCTGGAACGCTTGTACCAAACGCGATTATCGTTGTGGCTATGAGCGTTTCGCTTACGTGAAAGCTTCTGGCTATGTTCACCGCCGAATAAACGGCGAGTTCTCCACCAACCGTCACTCCCGTCAAACCTAAAAGTGTAAAAAGTGATGAAGAAAGCAAACTTCTGGTCGAAACTTCGATTTCTTTCATTATTTCCATTTTCGATGTTTTTAAGGCGTAAGTTAAAAATATCATAAGAAAGGACAAAAGCACGATTCCATCGTGATAATCCAAGTATCCGCTCTTCAGAAAGAGCATACTGGCTGAAAGTTGAGAGACGATCATAAGAGGCATTTCATAAAAAAGTGTTTTTCTTTTAACGGTTATCTTTCCCACTAAGAGGGTTAATCCCAATATCAATGCAACGTTGGCGATGTTTGATCCCACGACGTTTCCGAGAGCTATTCCACCTTTATGTTGAATGGCTCCAACAAGACTTACGGCGAGTTCGGGAGCGCTTGTTCCAAATGCCACTATCGTTAAACCTATGAACAATTCCGAAACGTGAAATCTGGTGGCAAGTGATGAAGAGCCCTCCACAAGCCAATCGGCTCCCCTTTCGAGAAGTATCAAAGCTGCCACCAAAATACCGAATTGAAAAATCAAGTACAAGATCATCCCTCCGAAAGTGTTAAAATTGAACAGATGAACAAGCGTTGAATTTTGGAAAGAGGCGATTCAATTGTATCACAAAGTATCGCGCGATCCGCTTTATTCGGAAATATTTTTGTATCCACTTGAAATACTCGTCGTGGACTCTCCCGTAGTTCAAAGGCTGAGAATGCTTTCACAATTGGCCGGCGCTCAGATGAGTTACCCGTCCGCTACCCACACGAGATTTTCACATTCTTTAGGCGTGATGCATGTGGCTGGATTGTACGCCGCACACCTTTTCGGTGAAAATTCTCCCAACTTCAGACTTTGCAGACTCGCTGGACTTTTACATGATGCGGGCCACGGACCTTTCAGCCATCAGTTCGATGACGTTGTCTATTCCTCACTTGGATACACCGAAGGTCACGATCAGTTTCGAGAACATTTACTCTTGGAAAAATTACCCCAATACATGAAGTCTAAATTTGAAAATTCTCCAAAGATGTTCAAAAACCACGTTTTAGAAGATCTGGAATTGATCTTCGGTCAACTTCCAAAAAAACCATTCGAGGAATTGGTTGAAAAGGTAAATGAGATATTCGTGGGAGAAAAATTTGGAGATCCTCTCTTCAACATCGTACAAGGCCCGTTAGGGGCGGATAGGATGGATTTTGTTTTGAGAGACGCCTATTTCAGTGGTGTAAAACATTATGGAACCGTTCCCCTTGATAGGATAATCAGAAATTCTTCCATATTGAAATCTTCAGAGGGAAAAGACGTTTTATCTTACAACGTGAAAGTCGTTGATGATATCTACACGGTGCTTTTTGGAAGGTTCATGATGTACAAAAACGTCTATTTTCACAAAACTTCACGAGCTGCTGATATGATGATACAGGAGCTTTTGAAAAAATCCATGAAGTTCTTAGACTTCAAAAAATCCTTGAGTGATCTCGATGAGTTTCTGCAATTAACGGACAATTACGTGGTGGAAAGAACGGAGATGCTCTTTTTTCAGACGGATAAACCTTCTAAAGACCTAAAGGAGGCCCATGAGATAATTCAAAGACTCAAAAGAAGGGATCTTTGGAAATTAATAGTTGAAATACCGTTTTCCACGACTGGCATAGATCCGAGCACCGTTTCCAAATCTCTCGGAGAGGAAAAGCTGGAAGAGATGAAAAAGAAGATGATCTCCGCCTTGGAAAACAAAAAGGTAAACGAAGAGGACGTGGAGAAAGTTAAACGTATTTTGAAGAAATTCGAAGATATCTTCGTGGTTGACACTCCCTACAAACTGACGTTGGTACATCCGGATGAATTTCTTTCAAACAGCGTTTACATAAATAACGCACAGGGGAAGGTCATGACCTTTGAAGAATTCGAAAAAGCATATCCAACTTACAAACTCATGTCTGGCAATATGCTCCAATTGGTACGAATATACGCAAAAGAAGATGTCAGGGAAATCATGACGAAATACGATTTTATCCCTCTCAACAGCACTCAGCTCACGACACGGTGGTAAAGAAGTTCACTTTACACTTTTCGATGTCGGATTGAAAAGGGCATCTATTTCTATATCTTTAAGTGCAAAGCTTCGCGGAAAGGTTACCAACTTTTCTATGTTCCTCACGTAGATATCGGTTAAGGTTACGCTTGGCGAGCTTATTATCTTTTGAACTCGAACGCTTCCATCCGTCTGAACCTCCACGATTCCTTTCACCATTCCACCAAGCGTGTAAGCTTTTTCCGTTGGAAGCTTGGCTAGGGCGAGTTCGTAGTCCTTCTTCATGCTCGATTCTATCTCTTGAAAATTTGGAATACCAAGGTTGATCAAGCTTGAAAATGTGTAAACGGATGTTACGCTTGCATTCACCTGAGCTATCTGAGGATTGAAGCTTTTGGGAATGATCGGATTAATTTGCGATGGAGGAATCGTGAACTCCTTATTGGAAGAAGCGTTTAGTGTGGAAGTGGCGCTCTCTTCATACAACTTAACATGTGCTACACCATGGGGATTTCCTTTTTTTCTTTGAACCTGAGCAGGAATTTTTTTCAAAGCGGAGATGAGCTTCATTTCTTCTTCTGTTAGAGGAGCCGAACCGTTCTCGCCCTTTTCTTCGGTGCGGGCTTTCGCAGGAGCCTGAACGGAAACAGTTGGTGCGGCGGTAAGATTTATCGATATCACCTGAGGATAAGTCACGATCTTCTTTGGCGAAGAATTCACCATCCCCACCACCCCAACAAGCAACAGCAGTTCTATAATCGCCGCTAACACACCTGATGTCACGTATCTCAACGTTGACTCATCTCCAATCTCATTGGAGTTTTTTAACTATCAAGTTTATGTTGAAAATCTTTTGAGTTCTTAAAACATCCATAACCTTCACGATAATCCCATATCTCGCATCTTTATCGGCTTTCAAATAAACGGCCTTCGGTGCTCCATTTTGTTGAACGTACTTTGAAATCTCATTCAGCAAGCCCTCGAGTCCCACTTTTTTACTACCCAAATACACCTCATCGTTGGCTGTAACGATGATGGTAAGCACTTTGTTCTGCTGAACCTCAGAGGTACTTGTAACGGCGCCGGGTAATTTCACGTTGAATTTCCCTTGATTCACGGTGAAGGTCGTGGTTAAAACCAAAAAGAGGATGAGAAGAAACATGATATCCACCAAAGAGGTGAGTTCTATTCTGAAATCCTCCGCGCCGTTGGACCTCCTTCTCAATTTCAGTGCACCTCCTCCGCGGGGATTGATTTCAACTTCCCAACAGAGGTGCGGATTTCTTCAACGGTATCTCCTATCAACCTGTCTTCGATCTCTCTCAAGACGGTCATCAGAATGGCCATAACTATTGCGACGGCAAGACCCGCAACGGTGGTATAGAGAGCCACACTTATACCTTGAGCCAATGAAGCTTGCCCCTTGAGACCGGAAATGCCTCCCACAGCTTGTATACCGCTGAAAACTTGCACCATTCCTATAACCGTTCCAAAGAACCCAAGCAGAGGCGAAAGAGATATTGACATACTTATGTATCTGAAATTCTTTTCGAGTTTAAAGGTTTCATCTTCCACAAAACTTTGAAGTACACTTTCGAATTCCGAGATCTTTTGCTTTTCGTAATAATCGAAGGCTTTCAACATCACAGAGCCAAATATGCTTGAAGAAGCTCGGCAATGTTGTTTGGAGGCCGTAATGTTCTTTTGAGCGATGGAATTTCTTACTTTCACGGAAAGAACTTTCAATTCTGCCCTTTCTTTCAGTATCACGAACAACCTTTCAAAGAAGAAAAGCAAGCCAAACAGCGCTAAAAGCAGAATGACTATCAGAATCGGCCCACCACCCTGAATGAAATTCCCAACAGACATCTTTTCATCCTCCTTAATTTTTTTAAAGTTTAGATGTCAAGCCTGGCTTTGAAACATAACGATCGCATTTCTTGTATTTTACCACAAAAGCGCATGCATTACCATTCATCTTTTCCACCACCTATCGGTTCTTCATGAATGGTAACTTCTTTCACGCTTGGAAACCTTTCTTTAATGGCATTTTCAAGATGGCTAACAACCTCATGCGCTTTTCTTAAACTCATATTGCCGGGTAATTCTATATGCAAATCCACCAAGTGATATGGTCCTAGCTTTCTTATTCTGATTTTATGTGGATGAAAGGTGTAAGGCATCTTTTTGGCAATCTCGTAGATTTCTTCTATCATTTCGCCATTTTCTTTTTTTTCCATTATCTCTGGTATTCCAGATTTGACTATTTCAACTCCCATGTAAGCGATCACGATCGAAACAACGATGGAAGCGATTGGATCGAAGTATGAGACGTGCGTTACATTTATTAAAAAACCCCCAACAAGTACAGCTGATGATGCGAAAACGTCGCTGAGATAATCTTTGGCGTTGGCAAGGAGAGCTTGATTGTTGAACTTTTTTGCCACCTTAAACATGTAGGCCGAAATGGCCACCTTTCCAACGATGCTCGTACTCGCGCCCCATATCATCAAATTCCCCAATGGATGTGTTTGACCAAAATCTTTCACGGACTCCATGAAGATGAGCACGCCGGCAAAAATGACCGACATTCCAACAACGTTGGTTATAACTGTTTCCGCTCTTCCGTATCCATACGGATATTCTTCTGAAGGAGGTTTGGAAGCGATTTTCACCGCTCTGTAAACGAATATCGATTTTACAACATCAGCCGTGGTATCGACGCCATCCGCTATCAGCGATACCGAAAAACCAACTATACCCAAAATCACTTTCAACAGTGCGAGGACTGTATTCGTGTATATTCCAATTTTTATGGCACTTAAACTTTGTGAAGTTCGACCATTTTCCATATCTTCCCCCGTCTTGAACGCTTCCATCACAGGTGTGTGCTGGCAAAAGTTTTACGAAGTGTTTTTTCTCTTTATTTTCCCAATTCAACTTCCAACTCAACTGGGTTATGATCGCTGTTCTTGAATCCAAGATCAAATGTTTTGACGGATAGGATCTTCACGTTTGGTGATACAAAAAAACCGTCTATGATGGTGGTGAAGTTCTCGCCTTTCACGTATGGTTTTTCATCGGAACGCAAGCTGGGCGTTTTGGCATCATAGGCCCATTTCCATCCGGCTGGGGTCCAATCTTTTGGGAAATTTATGTATATATCCAAGTACTTCAAAGGTGTTGTGAATTTAAAATGATGAAGCGTTATTCCTGGCATCATGTTATTCCAGTCTCCCCCAACGACAACGTAGTTACCCTTTTCATATTCATTGAGCATGAACTTTTTTAAATAATCGAGCTGTTCTTTTCTCAATTTTCCACCTTTATCGAAAGCCGACAGGTGTAAATTAACGTAAACCAATTTTTTGCTTGAATTTTTCACGTTGTACCAACTGGCAATGAAGCATCTCTTTAGCTGAAAAAGATTGACTGGCCAACTGTAATCCCCAGGAAAAGACCATCTTTCAACTTTAAGGGGTTTGTACTTTGTGAATACCGCTATCCCGGATGTCACATTCCCCATAGGAT
>CAZCZS010000045.1:0-13762 GCA_964503355.1 uncultured Mesoaciditoga sp. | reverse complement strand
AACATTGGTAGACATATCCGGCTTAACGAGTATCGCATCCTTAATGGAAGTCTCTATACCGCCTTCTTTGGCCAATTTCGTTTCAGGCGCCACCCCTACTGCTACTATCAGCATATCCGTTTCCAAAACACCGTTCGTCGTGCTCAACCTTAACGATTCCTCATCTTCTTCCACGAAGTTGAGTTTCGTGTCCGTCATAACTTTCACGTTGTTTTTCAAAAGCTCCTTTTCTATCAATTCACTCATTTGGTCATCCGCCGTTGGCATCACATGATCCATCATTTCAACGATCGTAACTTTTATACCATGAGCAGATATAGCTTCTGCCATTTCCAATCCTATGTACCCACCACCTAATATAACGGCACTTTTAGGTTTATTTTCCTTTAAAAAATTGGTCAATCTTATGGCATCTCCAAGAGTTCTTACTTTGAAGATCCTCTCACTCTCTTTCAATCCATCCACTTTCGGCATAGTCGCGTTCGCACCGGTGGATATTATGAGCTTATCGAAGAAAACACGAACGTTTTCGGAATCTTCCAAATTTCTTACCTCCAACGTTTTTTCATGCGGATTCAAAGAAACGACCTCATGAAGAATTCTCACATCAACCCCTTTACTCTTTTGAAAGTCTTGTGGGGTGAACACAACGATATCCTTGTAACTTTTCGTTAAACCTTCAACGTAATATGGAATTCCACATCCACCGTACGATATGAATTTATCCTTCTCAAAAAGTACCACTTTCAATTCTTTGTTTTCTCTCACCGCAGCGGCCGCCGCACTAGTACCAGCGGCTACTCCCCCCACCACAGCGATGTCTACTTTTTCCTCTTTCACCTTTCAGATCACCTCTTTTGATCTTTAATGAATTATATCATCGCCTTAAGTTAAAAGATTTATTTCAAGATCCGAATTGGATCTCCCACCTTCACAACTCCGCCTTTTAAAACTTTTGCGAATATTCCCTCAAGTGGAAGCATACATTTTTTCACCCTTGCAAAGATCGGGCATCCTTCTTTTTCTTTTTTACCGTGCTGGGTAACTTCAAGCACAACGTCTCTTCCAATTTTTATCACGCTTTTAATGGGTATAGAAGTTAAAATATCTATTCCCTCAGTTGTTATATTCTCAGAGAATTCACCAGCTTTTACGTTGAATCCACTTTCGTTGTTAAATCTCTCTATGCTTTCCATGGCAAGCAAACTGATCTGTTTGTGCCACTTTCCAGCATGGGCATCTCCCACTATTCCATAATCTTCGATGATTTCGACAGAATCAACGTTGTGTTTCGTTGTTCCTCTTTTCTTTGAGATTGAAAGTGCCACGACTTTGGCATCAATTCGCTCTGTATTCACCGCTTTTTCCTCCCGATTTGTACAGCAATCTTACGTCTTCAATTCTCATTCCCCTATCTATTGATTTACACATGTCGTATACGTTTAAACATGCCACGGTTACCGCCGTTAAAGCTTCCATTTCAACACCGGTTTTCCACGTGGCTACCGTTGAAGCTTCAACTTTCAATCTGTCGTTTCCTTGAGGAGAAATGTCCACTTTCACGTTGCTTAAAGGTATGGGATGGCACATGGGAATCAAACTTGGAGTGTATTTTGCTCCCATTATTCCCGCTGTTTTAGAAACACATATCACATTTCCTTTTTTTATCCTTCCATTCAGAATTGCATCAAGCGTTTCCGGTTTCATTCTAACGTAACCTTGAGCTATGGCGACGCGCTTAGTCAAAGGTTTAGAATCGACATCTATCATCTTTCACCCTCCTATGAAATTCATCTTTTTCCCGATCGTTTTGTAAGAACCGTGACTGAAAGGTTTAAGCTTTATAAAATTCAAAATTTTTTCTTCGATCTTTTCGTCTGAAAGATCATTTCTCAACAACGTCTTCAAATCGAGTTCGCCACCGAGAACGAGACAGAGCCTTAGCTTTCCATCTGGCGTGATTCTGAGACGATTACAACTGTCACAAAAATGTGGCTGACTGTAAGATATAAATCCAACTGTAGCTCCATCCTCTGTTTTGTAATATTTGGCAGGTCCGTCTCCAAAAATTTCATCGATCTTCGAGAGCCCTCGCGATTTTCTTATCTTTTCTCTAATTTCATCAAAAGAGACGGAACGGATGACGCTTCCCCCATGAGGCATGTATTCTATGAATCTTATTGGAACCGATAACGATTTGGAAAAATCTATAAGATCGTCAATTTCTTCGAAATTTTCCCTCATCACAACCGTGTTTATCTTCGTGGGTATTCCAGAACTTTTAGAAGCGCTTATCGAACTCATAACCGTTTTAACAACCATTGAGGGCATGCCGCTTATCTTTTCAAAGGTTTCAGGATGAACGCTATCCAAACTCACATTTATGGAATCCACGACATCCTTTATTTTCGGGAGAAAATTTTTCAAAAGAAATCCGTTGGTGGTAAGGGATGTTTTGAGACCCATCGAGTGAATCTTCGCCATCAGTTCATCTATTCTATTTCTTACAAGGGGTTCTCCTCCGGTAATTCGGATCTTCTTTGTTCCCAACTTTTTGAATATGTTGACGGTTCTTTTTATCTCTTCGTAAGTCAACAGCTCCGTTTTTGGCAAAAATTGGAATTCTTTGGCTTTACAGTAAGAACAAGAAAATTGGCATCTATCTGTTACGGAAAGCCTTAAATAGTACAAATTTCTTCCAAAAGAATCAACAAGCATCTGTTGTTTAGAGATGTTGATGCACTCCCTTTCTCATGATGATGTTGTGATGGATTGAAGCTGGCATCTTTATTTTATCATCAAGTCGTTTGTATTCCATATTTTTCTCCTTTTAAATCATCATGATAAAAATAAATATGATATAATTTGTTACCTTATCAAAAAGGAGGGGTTTTTATGAAAAAAAGTTTTCTTATTTTTTTAACAATGGCTCTCTTGGTTTTTTCACTGGGGATGGCGACCACCTACATCGTTGGAACGTCGGCCGATTTTCCGCCGTTTGAGTACGTTCAAAACGGGAAATACGTTGGCTTTGACATGGATCTTATAACCTCTATTGCCAAGCTCGAAGGTTTTAACATCCAAATAAGGGATATGGCTTTTGATTCTCTTGTCCCAGCCTTGAAAGCTGGTGTTATAGATATAGCGATCGCCGGAATGACCATATTGAAAGAAAGAGAAAAAGTTGTCGATTTTTCCGATCCATACTGGTACGCCAACCAGGACGTCATAGTGAAAAAAGATTCCAATTTCAACGTAACCGTTCTATGCGGCAAACACACGATAGGAGTTCAAACCGGCACAACTGGAGATCTATGGGTAAGCGATAATCTGGTAAAACCTGGCTATTTGAACAAAAATAACGTGAAAAGGTATCAAAGTTTCATTTACTCGCTTCAAGCGTTGTTGAACGGGGCCGTAGATGCCAACGTTTTGGACAGCCCCGTTGCGGAAAGGTTCGCGAAGATGAAACCCGTTAAGATTGTCGCCACAATTATGACAGGCGAATCTTATGGAATAGCGGTAAGAAAAGGCAATTCCAAACTTCTGGCGAAGATAAACGATGGCCTGAAAAAGATCAAAAGCTCTGGAGAAATGGCAAAACTCATAGACAAATACTTTGGAAAGTGATGCCATGCAGTTTTTTATAGCCACCATGAGCGTACTTTTAAGAGGAACATGGGTAACGGTTGAGCTAACCGTTACCTCTCTTTTTATCGGCACGGCAATCGCCATCTTCGTTGGTTTAGCCGAAGTTTACGCGAAGACTTGGCTGAAGATAATCGCGATAGCGTATGACAGAACGATCAGAAGCATTCCAATTCTTGTGATCATGTTCATCATCTTTTTCGGATTCCCCACGATCGGAATTAGGTTCGATCCCTTCATGGCGGCCATCATAGCGTTGGGCATAAGAAGCTCCGCTTACCAATCTCAGATATTCAGAGGAGCTCTTTTAGCCGTTTCACAAGGTCAAATTCTCGCGGCAAAATCTTTGGGAATGAACGGAATTCAAACGTTTTTTCACATAACCTTTCCTCAGGCCATCAGGTTTTCAATAGCTCCGTTAACAAACGAATTCACCATCGTTCTAAAAGACACATCCATCGCTTACGCTTTGGGTGTCACAGAGTTGCTTAGAGAGGGCACTTACATCGTCTCCACAACGTACGAACCTCTTCTCATATACTCCATGTGCGCCGCCATATATTTCGTGATAACGTTTGGAACAAACAAATTCATCTTCACCGTGGAAAAGAAATTCTCCATTCCGGGTTACGAAGTCAGAGGAGTTGAGAGAGCATGAAACTTTTGGAGATCAAAAACCTGAAAAAACGTTACGGTGATAGGGAAATTCTAAAAGGCATTTCTTTTAGTATGGATAAAAGTGAAACTATAGTGGTTATAGGACCATCGGGAACTGGAAAATCGACCATGCTGGCTTGCATCAACATGCTCACACCTCCAGACGAGGGTGAGATATTCTTGAACGGCGAAAATGTAACAAGGGCCAAAAAAATTGAAAAGATAAGGCAAAAAATCGGTATGGTGTTTCAAGAATTCAACCTTTTTAACCATTTAACCGTTTTGGACAATGTAAGAATAGGTCCTTGGAAGGTGAAAAAAATACCGAAAGAAAAAGCCACAGAGATAGCGTTAAAGAATTTAAAAAAGGTTGGTCTTGAAGACAGAATGAACGCCTATCCCGCTCAGCTGTCCGGAGGTCAAAAGCAGAGAGTTGGTATCGCGCGAGCGTTGGCGATGGAGCCCGATCTGATCCTTTTTGACGAACCCACATCTGCCCTTGATCCCGAACTGGTTGGCGAAGTTTTGGAAGTCATGCGCAACCTTGCCAAAGAAGGAATGACGATGCTGATAGTAACTCACGAAATGTCTTTTGCAAGGGACATAGCCGATAGGATCATCTTCATGGAAGATGGCCACATAGTCGAACAGGGGAGTCCGGATGAGATATTGTTTCATCCAAAAAAGGACAGAACGCGACAATTTCTTGCCAAATTCAGGAGAGAATGATGAACCATTTCATAAGCGTATTCATTCAAGGTTTACCCCTTCTCATGGAAGGGTTGAAATTCACAATAGAATTGGCAGCCGTTTCTATAGTGTTTGGATTTGCGATAGGCGTTATCATCGGTGTTGAAAGGGTGTACGGGAACAAATGGGCCTACGGTTTTTCAACGGCGTATGTTGAAATAATTCGTGGTACACCGTTGTTGGTGCAACTTTTCATCCTTTATTTTTCTTTGCCGCAAATTGGTATTCATCTCTCCCCTTTAACGGCGGCCATCATTAGTTTCTCTTTGAACAGCGGCGCCTATCAAGCCGAATACATAAGAGGGGCATTACAAGCCGTTGAAAAAGGTCAAATGAAAGCCGCTCTTTCTTTGGGAATGACAAAAAGACAAGCCATAAAAACGATAATACTGCCTCAAGCGTTGAGAAAAGTTTTACCCTCATGGACCAACGAGTTCGTTTACCTTATAAAGTACACCTCTCTTGCATATTTAGTAGGTGTTCCCGAGTTAACCGCACAGGGAGAATTCATAGCGAGCAGGAATTTCGAATTTATGGATGTCTTTCTAAGCGTTGCTTTGATATATCTTGTGGTTATATTCATTACAACTTGGGCCTTTTCAACCCTCGAAAAGCGCGTGAAAATACCAGGTGTTTGAGTCTAGCTCACATAATTTGTGGTATAATAAAGCGTGTCAGAGCGCAGAATAAACGAGGTTTTTAAAGTTTTATCGAATACCAATCCTTTCTTTTCTGAATTGGAAAGTAGGATGAAAATCAACACCATCTGGAAGGAGATGGTAGGTGATTTTTTGGCGTCAAAAACATACGTTTCTATGGGTGAAAATCGAACGTTGGAAGTTTGGACAAGAGATTCACTCGTGCGTTCGGAGATAAGGTTCAGAACTCCAGAGATTTTGGAATTGTTGAAGAAAAAAGGCGTGATCCTAAATAGGATAAAGATAAGAAGATTATGAATACCATGATGTGAAGAGGTGTGAAATGGGAAATAACAATCACGATTACAACGCGGAAAGCATAAGAATTTTGAGGGGTTTGGAAGCGGTAAGAAAAAGGCCAGGAATGTACATAGGTTCAACCGGTTCGGCCGGCCTACACCATTTGATAAACGAAATAGTGGATAACAGTGTGGACGAAGCGACGGCCGGCTTTTGCGACTGGGTAAAAGTTGAAATAGCGCCAGGATCGGTGGTAACGATAGAAGACAACGGGCGAGGTATCCCGGTAGATGAGCATCCCGAAGAGCACAAAAGTGCTCTAGAAGTTGTCATGACCGATTTGCACGCCGGCGCGAAGTTCTCTCAAAACACTTACAAGGTCAGTGGAGGACTTCACGGCGTTGGTGCAAGCGTTGTTAACGCTCTGAGTGAATGGATGGAAGTTTACGTTAGAAGAGAAGGAAAGGTCTACTATCAAAAGTACGAACGCGGCGTTCCACTCGAGCCCGTTAAGATAATTGGTGAATCAAAAGGAAGCGGCACGAAGAGCGTTTTTAAGCCGGATCCTGAGATATTCCGGACGATAGAGTTCGACAGAAAAATAGTGGAACATCGTCTCATGGAACTCGCATTTTTGAACAAAAACCTCACCATAGAATTCGTGGACTTAAGGGAAGAAGAACCTTACAGAAAGATCTTTCATTATGAAGGAGGAATAGTCGAATTCGTCAAATATCTTTCGAGAAATTCCAAACTTATCGTCGAAAATCCGATATATTTTTCTGGAAAGAAAAATGATGTGGAAGTGGAATGCGCTTTCACGTACACCAACAACTACGACGAAAATCTTGTCGCATTCGTCAACAACATAAACACGGTTGAAGGCGGAACACATGTAACCGCGTTTCATTGGAGTTTAACCAGAATCATGAACGATTTCGCCAGACGTTTAGGCATTCTAAAGAAAGATTCTGAAAATTTCAAAGGAAACGATACACGCGAAGGTTTGGTGGCGGTTCTGAGCGTTAAAGTGCCTGAACCACAGTTTGAAGGGCAAACCAAAGCAAAACTCGGAAACGAAGAAGTCACGGATGTCGTGAATTCGGTTATGCAAGATAGACTGCCAGAGATATTGGAGCTGGATCAAAAGAACTTGAAAAGAATTCTTGAAAGAATAGCGCAAGCCTTGGCCGCCCGCATAGCGTCCAGAAAAGCCCGTGAAATGGTGAGAAGAAAAAGTGCCCTTGAAAGCACCTCGCTACCCGGAAAGCTTGCGGATTGTACGATGAACGGAAAAGAAAATTCGGAGATATTCATAGTTGAAGGGGATTCAGCTGGCGGATCCGCCAAGCAAGGCAGAGATAGAAATCTACAAGCCATACTACCGTTAAGGGGAAAGATATTAAACGTTGAAAAAGCGAGCATGGAGAAGCTTCTCAAAAACGAGCAGATAAACAACATCATCATCGCGTTGGGAACGAACATAGGCGAAGATTTCGACATCTCAAAATTGAGATACGACAGAATCGTGATAATGACAGACGCCGATGTTGACGGAGCGCATATAAGAACCTTGCTTTTAACGCTATTTTACAGGTACATGAGACCTTTGTTAGAGGAGGGAAAGGTTTATTCGGCCGTACCACCGCTTTACAAGATAACGTCCGGTAAAGATCACTCGTACGCTTACTCGGATGAAGAATTGAGAGAAATAGTCGATAATCTAAAAGCCCAAAACAAAAAATTTGAAGTTCAAAGATACAAAGGTCTTGGTGAGATGAATCCGGAACAGCTATGGGAAACGACCATGAACCCCGAGACTCGAAAGATGATGAAGATAGAGATAGAAGACGCGGAATACGCCAGTGATGTTTTCAGAATACTTATGGGAAGTGACGTTGAAAGTAGAAGAGATTTCATAACGCGTCACGCGCTAAACGCCACGAATATAGACATTTGACAAATGGATTTTGCGATAAGAGCACGTTTTGTGTTGGGAATAATAGGATTTTTCGTGTCTCTGTTCGTCGTCAAAGAAACTTTGGCTTTGAAATTCGATCCGGTTGTGTACGAACTGCGAATCGAGGGGTTGAAATATCTGAACCCCTCTTATTTGAAGACAAAAGTGATGCCGATAGGAGGGATCCATCTTTCTCAAATCGTTGTCCCACACGATCCTTTTGTAAAATCTTACGAGTTGAAGTACATCGGTCATGGAGTGGCTTTGCTTAAGATAAACGAAAGAGAGATCGCCTTTGTCGTTTACGCGCAGGGAGAGTATTTTTTGACTTCCGACGATGGATATTTCCTAATGAAGATTTCGAAAGAGAAATTGTACGAAGCGACGGGATACAAGATTTTCTTCGACATAGATGTTTTGAACTTCAATGATGATAGAATAACCAACCCTTTAATATTGAAAGATATAAAAAGCGTCTTTTCGTATGAAAAGAATCTCGAAGATGAACTGTTGGAAGTGGACGTTAAAAAGAAAACCCTATACTTCATCAAAGGAATATCTCTAAAAGTTCAAAGCTTTGATTTGGATCGACCAACACAAGAGATCATCTTTAAACTCGTTGAGGA
This sequence comes from uncultured Mesoaciditoga sp., assembly GCA_964503355.1. Taxonomy (GTDB): domain Bacteria; phylum Thermotogota; class Thermotogae; order Mesoaciditogales; family Mesoaciditogaceae; genus Mesoaciditoga. The sequence goes on along the minus strand of CAZCZS010000045.1, from coordinate 5,183 downwards.
TTCCGAGATAGGCTCACGATATCTTGAGATTGGGAAAAATTTCGTTCATCTTCCAAATCGATAAGCACGCTTATCTTTCCGTTCTTCGGATGTCTTACCAACGAACACGATGCACCGTAAACGTCGTACATCATCTTTTCGTTTACGATTTCCGAAGGAGTACCTTGGGCAAACACCTTTCCATCTTTCATGACGATCAGCCTATCGGAAAACGCTATGGCCTGATTTATATCATGAAAGGTTGCCAAAACAGTTCTGTTTCTACTTTTGAAAGTTTTCAATACTTTGTTGAGAATCCTTTCAACGTGTCCTATATCCAAATGAGCTGTCGTCTCATCCAAAAATAGTATTTGAGGATCTTGGGCAAACACCTTTGCCGCGTAGACCATCTGTCTCTCTCCACCGCTTAAAGAGTAAAACATTCTATCCATTAGCTCCTCTATTCCCAACGCCTTGAAAGCCAAGCGAACGTGTTTTTCATCTTCCTCTGACAACTTTCCAAAAAGACCCGTGTAAGGAATTCTCCCCATTTCCACTATATCTTTGGCCTTCATATCGTAAGCCGGCATGAATTCTTGTGACGCAACTCCAACTAGTCTGGCCAGTGCTCTTTTGGAATATTCTTTCACTTCCTTACCTTTTATTTTAACGCTTCCCTCGTATGGCAAAATGGAAGTTAACGTCTTGATCAATGTCGTTTTTCCGGAACCATTTGGACCTATTATTCCAACGAACTCGCCTTTTCGGACTGAAAAGTTAACATCGTCCAAAGCTTTCTTACTCGAATCGTAATAAGAATACGTTAGATGCTTTACATCTATCTCATACACTTTTCCTTCGCCTCCTAAGAATGTACATGAAAACCGGCGAGCCAACAAGGGCAGTTATGGTACCTATTGGCATTTCTGCGGGACTGAAGGCCGTTCGCGCTATTGAATCACATGCGACCAAAAAAATTCCTCCCAGTACGGCGCTTGCAGGCATGGAAATTCTGTGATCCGTTCCAAAAAGTCTTCGTGCCATGTGAGGCATTATCAAACCGACGAATCCTATAATTCCAGATGCCGAAACGGCCACCGCAGTTGCGAAAGTTCCAACGATAAACACCACCAACTTCAACGTTTCCACCTTAACGCCAACGTGAATTGCCTCTTCTTCTCCAGCCGTCATAGCGTTAAGGTACTTACCTATGAGCGTGTAAAAAGTTGAAACTACACCCGCAACTATTCCAACAAGTAGAACGGATCTCCAACCACTTCCCGCAAGGCTTCCCAAAAGCCAAAAAGACGTCATTTGAACGTTTCTCCAGCCGTAAACTATCAAAAAAGTAACGCCAGCGCTGAAGAGAAGATTCACCATCACTCCGCTCAAAATCAATTCTGTTACAGGCAATTTTCCTCCCTTTCTTGCTACGAAATACGTAATGGAAGCAGCGAGTATGCCGAAAAGAAAAGCAAATAACCACGTGTAAAATATAAGATTCGGATTGTACAACTGTGCGAGCACGTTTATGAGAATGGCTCCAAACGCTGCGCCCGATGAAACTCCAAGAATGTACGGATCCGCCAATGGGTTTTTCATCATGGCCTGAAATGCGTTACCGGTCGATGCCAAAGCTGCTCCAACTCCCAAACCCAACAAAATTCTTGGTAAACGTAGTTGCATTATGATGATATGCTGAGTGTTTGAGATTTTCAGACCAACCAAACTCTTCAAAATATCCAGAACGGGTATGTACACTGAACCAAAAGCCAAATTCAAAAATACGAAGACTATCAAAAAGGGAAGGGCGATGAGAAACGTCCTTCCCCTATCAATCCTCACCATAACTTACTGAAAATACCGTAGAGTTCCTCTAAAAGATCTACAAGCTTCGTGTTAGGCTGAGATGCGATATTTCCGTTTATGGCGTAAACGTGACCTTCCTTAACTGCTCTCAGATCCTTAAAAGCTGGATAATCCTCAAAAGACTTTACAGCCGCTTTCTGACCTCCAGGAGCGTAATAAGGCACCAACACGACGTCTGGATCCTGGGAAACCACGAATTCCGGGCTCACGGGTAACCATCCATTTGGACCAGCGTAACTACCGGTGATGTTGATTCCACCAGCCAACGATATGATTTCATTCAAGAATGAACCCATTCCGGCGGTCCATATCTGTTTACCGGGTGTGCCGTAAAACACCTTCGGTCTTTTATCTATTGGTACTTTGTAAGCCGCTTTTGAAACACTTAAAACTCTCTGCTTCAAGGAAGAAACCAATTTTCGTCCCTTTTCTGGTTCACCCATAATCGTGGCCACATCCATAACATCTCTGTAAACACCGTTGAGACTGTTCGCGTTCAAAACGAACGCCTTTATTCCTATTTTCGAAAGGCGTTGGTATTGAGAAAGTTGAAAACCACCAAACATGAAAACCACATCTGCCTTTACCGAAAGGATCTTTTCAAGGTTCAAAGGATACATGAGTCCTATATTTGTGGCTTTAGTGTAAGTATCGTACTTTGTAACCCCGACGATGTTTTTTGAATACCCTAATTCAAGCAAAAAATCCGTTATGGATGGGGCCGCACTTACAATCCTTTGCGGAGCGGCTTTAAAGGTAACAACATGGCCAGCGTCGTCCACCAACGTCAGAGGATATTGTAGTGCAAAAATCACCGTGAATGCAAGAGAAATCACAAACGTAAACGCCAAAACTCTTTTCATCTTTTAAAACCTCCTCCTAAAAAAATAAGCCGACTCAAAAGTCGGCTGGTTTCCCTTTTTAACCATACCACACACTTTCCTCGAGTGGGAGGGTAACACGAAACAGGCAGGTCTCCTGGCTCTCGGTTCTTCCTCCATCTGCGCCTTCCCGGATTTCCCAGTGGCATCTTGCAGATGTCGTCCCCGATCACAGTGGCGGGACCGCGCCGGATTTTCACCGGACTTCCCTTTTAAACTTTGCGTACCTGTTCCTTTAAACATTTTATCATTTCAAAAAATTTTTTTCAACCACTTACCTGTGTTTTTCTATTTCCTCTTCTACCTCTTTGGCGCCTTCGGCGTAAAAATCGTACTCGTCGGGTGCGAGTTCTTTCAGCAGGCGCAAGAATTCTCCGGCGTGCACTTTCTCCTCGTTGGCTATATCCTTAAGCACATCTATTGCCAATTCGTTATCCGTGGATTCCGCTAACTGTGTGTAGAGTTGAACCGCTTCGTACTCAGCGGCGATCATGAATCGTATCGCCCTTACCAACTCCTCATGGGTTAATTTTCTTCCATTGGCCAAACCGGAAAACGGCGAACTGAATTCAGGCATGTTCACCCTCCTTTCCATCATACGAATGTTGAAAATCATCACATCTCTGATCCGGGATCACGTTTTTGATAAGGCTGGTAGTGTAGGTTGGAATGACATTGTAGAGTACGAGTTTTCCGGAACTTGTTCAATGATAGCACATTATAATACATTTGACGTAAGCGAACAAAAGACGAATGTTGAGTGGATGAAGAAAATAAAAAAGTAAAATACTCACGTTGTGCACGAAAGTAACGAAAAAAGGGGATATAACAAATTCATTGATGAAAATAGCATGAATGTTGAAAAATGAATAATCAGCTCTTGTGAGATGATTTAAACAAATTAACTGTTTAACTTCAGCCTTTCAAACCCCCTCTTTGAAGCTTTCATCAAGACATACGAGCTCGCCATCGTCCAATTCACAATGGTGCACGACATATATGCGTCGAGAAAACGAAGCAATTCACAGAGAGTGTGTTGGCTGGCGATTCTCTGTAGAGTCTTTAGACTCTACCCTACGGTCAGTGCAGGATAACCTTTGGTTGGTACGACATAACAGAAAGAGAAGATTCAGGAATGTGAAAAACCTCTCCCTTTACAGGCTCAGATCACCTTGTAATGTTCGCGCGCAGGGTGAGAGATTCATTATCGTTATCTCACTCTGAGGTAGGAATGCGAATTTACCATTCAAGTTGGATTCAGTTTTGTGCTGGATTCATCACTTTGGCCATGAATAGGATCGCATGAGTTGATCTATCAACTATGAAAAAGATGAACGGATGATCTGCTCTGAAGATAAGTGGTTTCGAAGGATTGGAATTTGGTGAACACGTTAACACCATTACCACGGCCGTCACGGCAGCCGCTTCTGTTCCTTTCTCATTCACATCTACATACGCTTTATGAATAACTTTGGAAATTCGTAAGTCTTTCGCACCATCCATACCTGAAAAATCCGCGTTGTTAAAAGCATCTGGCATTCCCATCGACGCTAAAATGTCTTTAAGCTCGTAACTGGTTTCGAATTTGAATTTGGGGAAATAGACTTTTACTTTTTGTATCGTCATTTGTGAAATCAAATCTTGTAAATTTAAAGAATCTAAAGAGTTTTCAATTTTCTTAATACCGTATCTGTTTTTTGGAAGAAGCACGATCATCGAAAGTTTGTCGCCCTCATACGGCATTTCAATCGCTTGAAGAGAATCATCTTCCATGTAATTGAATTTGGACTCTTGATACATCATTGGAATTTTTACGCTTCGTTGAGGCTCTATGTAAAATGTGGATGGTTTAGTGAGCGAGGTGCTGAACGCTGAAGCCCATACGCCTTTGAAGTAAATCGCGTTGGTGAGGATAAGCCTCGTCAACGGATCGATCTTTCCAACGATTTTATTTATTTTAGCGTTGGTCTTTTTGGAAACCCACTCGTTTATTCTGTTCACGGTGTTTGGATCAGAAAAATTCACACCGTAAAATTCCCCATCGTAACACTTTTCAATGGTTGAAATGAAGCTCTTTAAAAAATGAAAATTCTCTTGACACCATATCGCGTTGGCTATGGTGAGCTCATATGCTTTATCTTGAGTGTTTGATTTTATTTCTTTTAAGAGGTTTGAAAATCCCGAATCGAAATCTTTTGGTACGCTTGTTATGTGGAGCACACTTGCCATCTGCGTTGCGGTTTTTCCTCTCGCACCCGCGTAAGTCATTGACAAAGCGTCGAAGATGCTGAATGGAGAAAAGAAGATATTTCCACTTTCACCCTTCAATTCATCATACAGATCAACGGCGAATTCGTTGTTGGTTCTCACAACAGTTTGGTAAGTGTTCAACGATGATGGGTTGTGTCAAGTATTTGCTGTAAAATCATTCCTGTATCCTTAAAAGCTTGAAAA
>CAZCZS010000044.1:0-14097 GCA_964503355.1 uncultured Mesoaciditoga sp. | reverse complement strand
CCAGCTGGACCACCGCCTACAACGAAAAGATCGTACATTTCAACAGCGCCTCCTTCTTATTTATTCATCCGTACGACGATTATACACTCTAAAATATGTTTCATCCACTCACCGATATTATCTTCCGAAAAGACGAATTTTAAATTAACACCGCTGTAAGATTATGTGAAATATTTCCTTTTAAATTCAACAGAATTGAGGTTTATAACGCGTTCTTTCATGCTATCATACGGATAGCGTACAAACTCACACTTTAATGAAGAAATACGAAAGGGGTTATGAACTTGGGAGCTTTCGCCTTTTGGTGGCATATGGCATTTTTGTCCTTTGCCTCCACGATGATCAACGTCAACACCGTGATACCGGCTTATCTGGACAAGCTTTACCATTCTTCTCTTCTCATTGGAATAGCGTCCTCCATTTTACTTGGATTGCCAAGTATAACTCAACTGTTCTTCGCGAATTTTTTGAAAACGCAAAGATTCAAAAAACCGTACTTGATGGGAGGGATATTGGTAAGGGCCTTTGCCATTTTTCTTTTGGCGCTTTCCACCTTTTACATTTCATCTCTTGGAATATGGGGAATCGCTTTCATAATAACTGCGGTAACGCTTTTCGCCACGACCGGCTCATTCGCGGGTATAGCGTACGTTGATTTGCTGGGAAAGAGTATTCCAGCACAAAAGAGATATTATTTCTTTCCGATAAGACAAGCTATTGCCGGCGTTTTCTCGTTCATGGCCGGATTTGTCGTGAAATACGTTCTCAGTTCTTCAAAGTTTCCATACAACTACGCCTTGCTCTTTCTCTTCGCTTCGATATCCATTTCACTCGCGATCATATTTTTCATCTTTTTGAAGGAAACTCCAAGCGATCCAATGCCAAAGACGAAGACGTTGGAGATGATCGCATCCATACCAACTTTTATGAAGGATCGAAAGCTCTTTTGGTACGTGATCGTGGAAGTCGTTGGAGGTTTTTACTTCATGGCGCTGCCATTTTTCGCAGTTTACACGGTTCAGAGGTTTGGAGCGAATGTGGTTGGAAATCTCGTTATATTTCAGGTGACAGGAATGGTGCTCTCTAATCTCATGTGGGGATACGTTTCGAAAAAGATGGGTAACGTCGCGATAGCGCGAATTGGAATAATGATAGCGCTGATTTCCACGATCCTCACACCCTTTCTTCCAAACATCTATTGTTATTATGCCCTTTTCTTCGTTGTGGGCGCCACACTGAGCGCGCGTGGAATATTCATGGACGCGTATTTGATAGAGATCGCTCCGGAACGACAAAGAGTCATGTATGTTGGAATAAGCGGAACGATGGGATTCGTCGGAGCTCTCTTCCCAATTTTAGGTGGAATTCTAACCAAACATGTTGGCTTCACGTTGGTTTTCAGCATGGCGGCCGCGGGCCTCTTTGTTGACTTTCTCTCATCTTTGAAGTTGAAATCAGCCGTGAATTGATTTAACTTCAAACACGGTTAAAATGAAAAAAAGCGGACAGTTTTTCTGTCCGCTCTCATCTTTCATCGTTAAAATTCACTTCACGTTTAAGATTGTACTTCCTTTTCTCTTTCTTCTTTTGGAGAAACGTGAGATTCTATTTGAATGTTGTTGTAAACGGAAATTCCAGTTCCAGATGGAATGAGCTGACCTATTATGACGTTTTCTTTCAACCCTTTTAGGTAATCTCGACGTCCTTCAACCGCCGCTTCGGCGAGTACTTGAGGCGTTTGTTGGAATGAGGCGGCGCTTAAAAATCCTTCTCTGTGCAAAGATGCGTTCGTTATTCTCATGAGTTTTTGCTTGTATTCAAGTCCTTTCTTCGGATTGATATCGTATCTAAGCTGTCTTTCTCCATCTTTAACGTAAACGCCCTTTACTCCCATGGATATCATCTTTTCCAAGAGATCTTCGGTGATCTTTTCGCCAACTTTCGCTATTTCTTCCTCTTTTCCATCTATTTCTACGACTACGTGATAAGCCAATTCCTTTCCCAAAACTTTGGAGCGGCTTTCCTCTATTTTCGCGTTTTCTTTGTATATTTCCTCGTTTATTCTCTTGGCTTCGCCTATGGTCAAAAGCGTACCTGGTAGGATGTCCGTATCTCCACCATCTGTAACTTCCACTTTGTTGAACATCTGTCGAATGATTATCTCCATGTGTTTATCATGAATGTCAACACCTTGTTCGGCGTACACCCTTTTTACCTCTCTTAACAGGTACTTGAAAGCCGTGTTGGGATCTATCTTTTCGAGCAGATCTCTTGGCCTTATGGCACCGTTGGTAAGGGGAGTGCCGGCAAGCACTCTTTGACCTTCTCGCACCTTTAACTGCGTTTTCTTTGGAACGGTGTAATCATGAAGCACTCCTTCATCGTCTTCTATGTATATCTTCTGCTTTCCTTCATCGGTGCTTATCTGTTTTACGTATCCGTTGACTTCACTGAATATACCTGTTACCTCTTTCAATTTCTTTCTGGCTTCGAAGAGTTCTTCTGCCCTTGGCAAACCTTGCGTTATGTCTCCAGTTGTCGCTATTCCGCCAGTGTGGAACGTTCTCATCGTCAACTGTGTACCAGGTTCTCCTATCGATTGAGCTGCGATCACTCCAACCGCTTCTCCGACATGGACTATCCTGTGATTTGAAAGATCCATACCGTAACATTTAGCGCAGATACCATCTTTCGCTTCACACGTCATCGGAGATCTTATCTTGATGTAAGGTCTCAAAGTAACGGTTTTCAACTTTTCTTTCACGAATTTTTTCGCTATTTCCGGAGTAACCCTTTCTTCGTAAGTGGTTATCTCTTCTTTTCCGTTTTTGGAAATGATGGGAGCTATGGTCACTCCTCCAACACAAGGATAAACGTCAGCTTCAACTTCTTCAATTCCCAATTTTTTCAACGTTCTGTAGGCATTTTGCAAAGGCTCACCTTTTTTGAAAAGTACTTTTTTCGGAACGCCAGAAAGCGTGCCTTCATCGTCATCGTAAACGTTCTTGGAAAGTTCCGCGTAGTCTTTCACGTTGGGAATTTCATCCACTTTTATCTTTTCTTTTTTATGCACTTCCACTTCTTCCAACGTTGTTGTCACCTTATGGGCATCGGCACTTTCCATCATGGTATCTTTTGGATATATGACTTCTTTCGTTTTTGGATTCACAACGTCTTCCGCCAATACCCTTCCAAAAAGGGCGTCTTCCAATTTTTCTATAACTATGTCATCATCACGAAGAGTTTTCAGTTCAACACCATTCGACGTTCCACAATCCGTTTCCGTGATCGTAACCGACTGAGCAACGTCTACGAGCCTTCGCGTCAAATATCCAGAATTTGACGTTCTCAATGCCGTGTCTGCTGACCCTTTACGTGCACCATGTGTGGATATGAAGTATTCCATGACGTTAAGACCTTCACGGAAATTGGAAAGTATGGGCACTTCTATGGTTTTTCCAGACGGATCTGCCATGAGTCCCCTGATACCGGCTATCTGTTTTATCTGGTCAACACTTCCTCTAGCTCCAGATCTTACCATCATGAAAACGGGATTGAACAGATCTTTAGAGAGTTCTTCGTATGTGACGTTTTGAACATCTTTGGTGGCTTCTTCCCATATTTTTATGACTTGATTGTACCTTTCTTGAGCGGTTATAAGACCGTTTTCAAATGCTTCCTCTACGTAGTTCACCTTTTCTTGAGCTTTTTTTATGATCTCTTCTTTTTTAGGGGACATCAACATATCCCTCACGGATATGGTAACACCTGAAACCGTCGCGTATTTAAAACCGTAATCTTTTATGTGGTCGAGAACCTTTGCGGTTTCGTCAATATCGAAGAGATTAAAAGTTTTGGAAACAAGATTTTTTATCTCTTTTTTGTCATAAGTTTTGGAATAATCTCTCAATTCTTCTTTTAAACCTTCGTTGAAGATGACTCGACCAACGGTCGTGTTTTTAACGATCTTCTCTCCATCTTTGAATCGCAAGCGCACGTCTATTGGAGTGTGAAGCTTTATGTAACCATGGAAATAAGCCATAATGGCCTCTTCAGCCGAAGCAAATGTGGTTTTCGGTTTTTTGGCTTTGTCATCCATCATGGTCAGATAGTACATACCAAGTATTATGTCTTTGCCCGGCATGGACAGCGGTTGGCCGTGAGCTGGACTTATGATGTTGTACTTGGACAGCATGAGAAATTTCGCCTCAGCCTGAGCCGCAGCCGAAAGTGGCAAATGAACCGCCATCTGATCTCCGTCAAAGTCTGCGTTGAACGGCGGACACACCAACGGATGAAGCTGAATGGCATTCCCTTCGATAAGCTTGGGTTCAAACGCTTGTATGCTAACCCTGTGCAAAGTCGGAGCACGATTCAAAAGAACCGGATGGCCCTTTATAACTTCTTCAAGTACTTCCCATGCCTGCGGAACTTCTCTTTCAATGAGCATTCTTCCAAGTCTGCGCGCGGACTTGTCCGGCTCGTTTTTAACCAATTTCTGAAGCACAAACGGTTTGAACAACTCCATAGCCATCTTCTTTGGAATACCGCATTGGTCTATTCTCAACTCCGGTCCAACGACTATAACCGCACGTCCAGAGTAATCCACGCGTTTTCCCAGCAGATTTCTTCTGAATCTTCCGCGCTTTCCCTTCATCAAATCCGTCAAAGATTTCAGAGGTCTTCCGGATTTGTCGGTGACGGATTTTCCGCGTTTTCCGTTCGCTATTAAAGAATCCACGGCTTCTTGGAGCATGCGCTTTTCGTTTCTTATTATTATGTCGGGTGCGTTGAGCTCTAAAAGTTTCTTCAACCTGTTGTTTCTGTTTATAACTCTTCTGTAAAGATCGTTTAAATCCGTCGTCGCGAATCTTCCACCGTCTATCTGAATCATGGGTCTTAAATCCGGTGGAATTACTGGAATGACTTCCAAGATCATCCATTCCGGACGCTGATTGCTCTTTATGAAGCTTCTAACAAGATGAAGACGCTTCAAAAGCTTCATCTTTTTGTTAGACGCCGCTGAGGAGATGTTTTGAAGCTCCAGTTCCAATTTGCTCTCGAGTTCTGGGAGTTCAATGGCCTCAAGGAGTTTTTTGATCGCAGATGCCCCGACATCGGCTTCAATTTTTCCGGGATAAATATCCTTGTACGATTCGTATTCGTTATCCAAGATGACATCTCCCACTTTTTTACCTATCTCGGCGGAAATTTCTGGAGCTATGGACGTTATCATGACAACCGTTCTGTCATTTTCGAATTCGAATTCTTTATCGAATTTTCCGGGATAGTACTTTTCGAATATCTCAAGTTCACTCATCGAAAGATCTTCATCTTCGTAAATGAACCTATCCGCTATGTAATCACCAGCTTTTATCTCTTGGCCATCTTCCACGTAAGGCGTTATGCCTTCAAAAAGTGGATAAGATCTACTTTGAACCGCTGGAGCGGGTTCTTCAACGTATATATTTGCCGTGGAATTGGCGTAAAATTCTCCGTCTTCTTTTTGGACGATGGAAAGATTCCTTGAAAAATTCACAATTCCATCCATCTCGGCATAAACGGCGTCTATGTGTGTGGATGTAACAAGCTCTTGACCTTTTTTAACCTTAGCGCCATTCGAAACTTTCACTTTCGCTCCGTATGGAACGGTGTAGGTGATCGGTTGTTCTTTAGAGGTGGGAAGTGGTATCACTTTAACGGTGGACGTTATCTCATCCACTTCCACACTTCCATCAAAGGGCGCTTTGAACGCTTTAACATCCAACGCTTCCGCGAGCATATCGCCTTTTTTCACCGAGTCTCCATCTTTAACGAGTATTTTCATTCCCCTGTAAATGGGATATTCCGATCTTTTCAACTTGGATTTATCCACTTTTTGTGAGACGGTAACCCACGTGATGATCCTATCGGTGTTGGTAGTCTCCTCTCTTATCGAAACCACTCCATCGATGTCAGAAGTGAGAGGACCTTGAGGATTCCTTATCATAACGGCGTTCTCGACATCGAAATCCCATTTCGATTTGTAGATGTTATATTCCGTACCGTAAAGCTTATCTCCAACGTCGAAATGCGTTTTCTTCGGGTTCGTCACGATATAGGCCGTTTCGACGGTTCTTCTGGAACCGAAGTATATGATCTGTTCCAAATCTCGAGGAGAAATGTCCAAGAGAACCGAAATGTAATTCGGTATGTTTTTCAGATACCATATGTGAACCACTGGAACCGCCAGTTCGATATGTCCCATTCTTCTACGTCTGGCCGTTTTTGATTCAACTCTGACCCCGCAGCGTTCACAAACGGTACCTTCGTATTTTTTACCCTTGTACCTTCCACAGGCACATTCGTAATCTTTAACAGGTCCAAATATTCTTTCACAGAACAGGCCGTCTTTTTCGGGTTTGAAAGTCCTGTAGTTTATGGTTTCTGGTTTTTTCACTTCGCCGCTTGACCAACTCCTTATGAGCTGGGGCGAAGCAAGACCTATCTTCACGCTCCCTATCTTCGTGGATGGGAGTTTCAAAAATGTGGGGTTACTTTCCGGCATCTTACCCCTCCTTTAAATCAATGATTCAAATCGACTTCGTTACCGTTTTCGTCGTAAACCCTTATATCAAGAGCTATTCCTTGAAGCTCTTTTACGAGCACTTTAAAGCTTTCAGGCAGATTTGGAAGCGGTATATTCTTTCCACGCATTATGGCCTTGTACGCTTCATTTCTACCTTCAACATCATCGGATTTTATAGTCAACATTTCCTGCAACATGTGGGAAGCTCCATGGGCTTCGAGCGCCCAAACTTCCATTTCACCAAAACGCTGCCCACCGAATTGGGCCTTTCCACCGAGAGGCTGTTGGTGAATCAAGGAATAGGGGCCAACAGATCTGGCGTGAATCTTGTCTTGAGCTATGTGTATCAACCTCATCACGTACATGATCCCAACGACCACCGGGCTGTCAAAAGGTTCACCGGTGCGGCCATCACGTAAAACGACCTTACCCGTTGGATATTCTTCGTTATCGCCATCCGTCAAACCGTATTTCTTTCTTTCTTCGTAAAGAGGTTTGAATATGTCTTCTTCCGTCGCGCCATCGAAAACCGGCGTCGCAACGTACACGTTTTTGAGTTTGGCCAACCATCCAAGCTGCGTTTCCATCACCTGTCCTATGTTCATTCTGGATGGAACTCCAAGGGGACTCAAAACCATTTCAACAGGCGTTCCATCTGGTAAGAAAGGCATGTCCTCTTTTGCGACTATTCTTGAAATACATCCTTTGTTACCGTGACGACCCGCGACTTTATCTCCAACGGATAGAGGTTTTCTCGTCGCGACGTAAACTTTTACCATTTTATTCACGCTTGAATCGAGTTCAGATATGTCTCCCTTTTCGAAAACGTGAACTCCTATAACCCTTCCATCCACACCGTGTGGAACCTTCAAAGAGGTGTCTTTAACATCTCTGCCGCGTTCGCCAAATATCGATCGCATGATCTTCTCCTCTGCGGTCAATTCACTGTCGCCTTTAGGTGTTACCTTTCCAACGAGGATGTCTTTAGGATGGACCATCGCTCCAACTCTGACTATCCCATTTTCATCAAGATTTTTCAACAGTTCTTTCGAAACGTTTGGTATGTCGGCTGTGATCTCTTCAGGCCCAAGACGCGTTTCCCTTGCATACGTTTCGTAAACTTCTATGTGAACAGACGTAAAGGCATCTTCTTCGAGCAACGATTGATTAACCGCTATAGCGTCCTCGAAGTTGTAGCCTTCCCATGACATGAAGGCAACCATCACATTTCTTCCTAGAGCAAGTTCTCCCATATCGGTAGCTGGTCCATCGGCTATGCAGTCTCCAGCTTCCACGTGTTCGCCCGCATCGACTATCGGCCGCTGATTCATCATGGTATCCTGGTTGGTTCTCGTGTATTTGATAAGATGATAAACGTCTTCACCTTTACCGTCGTCTCTTTCGACGATTATCTCCCGCGCGGATACCTTTTTAACAGTTCCGGAGTGTTTGGCGGTAACGATGGAACCCGAATCTCTGGCTACATACTTTTCCATACCCGTTCCCACCAATGGCGCTTGGGGATTTATCAAAGGTACACCTTGACGTTGCATGTTAGATCCCATTAAAGCACGATTGGCATCGTCATTTTCTATGAACGGAATCAACGCGGCGGAAACTCCTATCAACTGTTTCGGAGATACGTCGATGTAATTCACTTGATCTCTGTTGACGTATTTGTAACTTTCCATGTACCTAACCGTGACCCTTTCGTCCATCAGCATACCATTTTCATCTATTCTAACGTTTACAGGCGCTATATTGTAATTTTCTTCCTCATCCGCCATCAGGTAATCTATTTGATCGGTGATCTTACCGTTTACGACCTTTCTATATGGGGTTCTTAAAAAACCGTATTTGTCTATTTTAGCGTAAGTTGCAAGAGACGTTATCAAACCTATGTTGGCACCTTCTGGCGTTTCAATCGGACACATCCTGCCGTAATGCGAGTGGTGAACGTCTCTAACTTCAAACCTGGCTCTTTCCCTTCTCAAACCACCAGGACCAAGTGCGGATATTCTTCTTTTATGCGTGATTTCAGAAAGTGGATTTACCTGATCCATGAATTGTGAAAGTTGGCTGGATGCGAAAAATTGATGCAAAGTTGCCATCACCGCTCTCACGTTTATAAGACTTTGAACGTTTATCTTATCAAGAGAGTTGTACATGTTGAGTTTGTCTTCTATCATCTTTTGAACCCTTGAAAAACCCCTCTCAAATTCCAATCTCATCAATTCTCCAACGGTTCTAACTCTTTTGTTTCCAAGATGATCTTTGGTGTCCAATCTTTCTTCATGTTGATCTATATCAAGCAGGTATTTTATCGAAACGATGATGTCTTCTTTAGTTAAAACTTTCGAATCGACGTTCAATTTGAGTTTTGCGTTTATCTTTGCACGACCTATTTCGGTAAGGTCGTATCGATCTGGATCGAAGTAAAGACTGTTAAAATAATTCTTGGCAACGTTTATTCTTGGAATTTCGCCTGGTCTAAGCTTTCTAAATAAAGCGATGTAAGCCTCGTCCACAGACATGTTGGCTTCAGTCTCATCTAGATTTTCTATCGTCTTTTGCATGTAAGGATGAGCTATTTTAAGCTTTTTTATCCCACTTGAAAGGAGCTTGGATATCATATCTTCCGTGATCTTTTCTCCCGCTTTTATGACGTCTCCACCTTCAACTGTCACATCTTCCAATATAACAGAGCCCATGTAGAACGCCAACTCATCCTCATCGACGATTATCTCGAGGGGATAAAGTTTCAACATTTCCATGGGTGTAACGTAGCCAAGTATCTTGAGTAAAAGGGGAAGTTTAACTTTTTTCTTTCTATCTATTCTCACCTGAAGCATTTTCTTCTTCATGTTCAGCAATATTTCCAACCACGCCCCACGCTCTGGCAAGAAATGCGCGTAATATATGGGCGTTCTTTCAGAACCTTCAAATTCCCTGACAAAGTAAACGCCCGGCGATCTTACCAACTGGTGAACAACGACACGTTCAGCTCCATTTATGATGAACGTTCCCCTCTCTGTCATGACTGGTAGATATCCAAACATCGCTTCGTTTTCTTTTATTTCACCTGAATGGGTATCTTTTATCCTTATCGTTATGTAAAGCGGAGCACTGTAAGTGGTGTCTTTCAAGCGGCATTCCTCTTCGGTGTATCTTATCTCGCCAAGTCTGGCCTTTACGAATTCGAGACGAAATCCTTTTTTACCTTTTTTCACGTCTGCCTTATGCGGTCTGGATTCAATAGGAGAAAATTTCTTCAAGGCGTTTATGATGCCATGTTCAACGAATTCTCTGTAAGAATCTAACTGGACGGATATGAGATTTGGAACTTCTATGGCGTCCTTCATCTTTCCATAGGAAATCCTATTTCTTTTTTGCACTTTTCCACCTCTCCTCATCAAGAAGTTCCTTAATTCAAGGTTAATACATTTAAGCAAAACGACCCCATCGGAAAGTTTACAATTCCGATGAGGTTGCGTTTCAATTCTGTGATGATCTATGAGAGGCTAAACTCTGATCACTTCAACTCGACGGTCGCGCCGGCTTCTTCGAGTTTCGCTTTGATCTGTTCGGCCTCTTCTTTGCTGGCACCTTTCTTAACGACTGCGTCAGCCGAACCAGCTTTGTCTACGACTTCTTTTGCCTCTTTCAAGCCAAGACCTGTTATCTCCCTAACAACCTTGATAACTTGAAGTTTCTTGTCACCGATTTCTTTGATGAGAACGTCAAAAGAAGATTTCTCTGCCGCTTCTCCTCCTGCCGCTTCTCCTCCTGCCGCTGGAGCTGCCGCAACCGCAACGGGTGCCGCCGCGCTAACTCCAAACTTGTCTTCCAATTCTTTCACCAATTCTGCCAATTCGGCAACGGTCATTTCTTCGATGGCCTTGATGATTTCTTCCTTAGTCATTTTATCACACCTCCTGAAAAATCTTTACTCTTTTTTTTCTTTGATAGCGTTTAAAGCGTAAAGTAACTTTCTCAAAGTACCTGATAACACGGCATGCAAGCCGTATATCGGAGCCTGCATCTGACCCACCAATTGAGCAAGAAGAACTTCTCTCGGTGGCAATTTCGAGAATTCTTTTGCTTCTTCGGCGCTGATGAACTTTCCATCCATCAACCCGCATTTTACAACGGGTTTTTCCGTTTCTTTGATGAACTTAAAAAGGGCTTTTAAGGCCAAAACAGCGTCTCCTTCTGTGTAAAGAATCGCCGTTGTACCCTGCAAGGATGATTCCAGTTCATCAAGTGGAAGTCCAGCCTTTTTGAACGCCAACTTTATCAAGGTGTTCTTTGCCACTCTGTACTTGGCGTTAACTTCATACAACTCATCGCGAAGTTTGGTGATTTCCTCGACGCTTAATCCCTTGTAATCCGTCAGCAAGATGAGAGGGCTCTTTGATAAGGCATCGGCTAATTCTTCTACTATTTTGATCTTCTGCTCTTTAAGCATGTGGCACCTCCTTTAACAAAAACGGCCTCAAAATGTGAGGCCGTCGATCGTTTTCATCTATCGATCTACGCACCTCGGTAGGAAGACATATCGTCTTTTAGAATCCTACTGTCTTCGGTACTTGCCAAAATTCAATTGATCGCTTCAGCTTTCAAATTTAGAAAATTCCACCTTCACACCTGGACCCATCGTTGGAGCGATAACGGCTTTTTGAATGAACTTTCCTTTAACACCTTGTGGTCGCAACGCCGCTATTTGTTGTAAAGCGGATGATACGTTTTCTTTTAGCTTTTCATCACTAAAGCTTTTCTTTCCAACCGGTAAATGAAGATTACCAGTTTTATCGTTTCTAACTTCCACTCTGCCGGCCTTGAAGGATTCAACCGCATTCTTTATGTCTTTCGTCACCGTGCCGGACTTTGGAGATGGCATGAGACCACGAGGACCTAGGATTCTTCCGAGTTTTCCAACGAATCTCATCGTGTCAGGGCTCGCAATGGCGATATCAAAATCCAAAAAACCTTCCTTCGCGATCTTCTCAGCTAGATCTTCACCACCAACGTAATCCGCTCCAGCCTCTTTCGCCTCTTCAGCTTCCGGTCCAACTGCGAAAACCAACACTCTTACCTTCTTACCGGTTCCATTCGGAAGCGAAATTGTATTCCTTATCTGCTGTTCGTTCTTTTTCGGGTCTATTCCCGTTTTGATGGATAATTCTATGGTTTCATCGAATTTCGCCGTGGAAAGTTTTTTCACCAATTTAACAGCCTCTTCAATGGGATAAACGTTGTTTTTATCGTAGCTTTTCAAAAGTTCCGCATATCTTTTAGAATGCTTTGCCATCTCTCTCACCTCAACCCACGATCTCTATTCCCATGTTCTTGGCAGTTCCAGCTATTATCTTGGAAGCCGCTTCCAAATCACGGGCGTTGAGATCTTTCATCTTTATTTTCGCTATCTCTTCAAGCTGTTTCTTGGTGATCTTCCCAACTTTGACTTTGTTCGGTTCTCCCGAACCTTTTTTCACTCCCGCCGCTTTCAAAAGAAGTACCGCCGCTGGGGGTGTTTTCGTGACGAATGTGAAAGAGCGATCTTTGTAAATGTTTATGATCACGGGGATTATCATTCCAGCATCTTTTGCAGTGGCAGCGTTGAATTGCTTGCAAAAGGCCATGATGTTGACACCGTGTTGACCCAAAGATGGACCTACCGGTGCAGCGGGCGTCGCTTTTCCCGCGGGAATCTGCAGCTTCACTTGTCTTATCAATTCCTTTGCCATTTTCTAACCTCCTTGTGGTATATGTCGAGGATGGCATCCTCTCCCACCATAAACTGATTTCCTTCAGTTTTCTATCTTTTCAACCTCAGAAACGTGTAGAACAACGGGTGTTTCTCTTCCAAAAATTGTAACGGCAACCACCAACTCTTTCTTTTCCGGTTTGACTTCTTGAACGATACCGGTGAAGCCTTCAAATGGGCCTTTCTTTATCTTGACGTGTTCTCCGATCGGAATGTCTATCTCTATTTTAACCTCTTCAACTTTTTCAGATCTACTTGATGAGGAAAGACCGAGAATGGCGTCTATCTCCCTTTTCTTAACCGGAATAGGTTGACCCGCATTCGATACGAAATTGATGACATGCTCCGTGTTTTTGACTACTTCCCACATCTCTTCCGTCATGTACATCTCGACAAAAACGTACCCCGGGAATAACCTTCTTGTGGTAACCTTAGATATCTTTATCTCCCTGTACGCTCCATAGGTATCTATCTCAACTATTCCATCCGTTTTAGAAGTGAAAACTTTTTTATCAGCCAATAACGTGCCGGCTTTTACCTTTTGATTTATCCTTATCGATTTGTTAAAAACTTCAAACGGCACGAAGTAGATATCTTCTTGTCCATCCACGTTTTCTATGACTATCTTTTTAACTCGCTCATTTTGTACGACTTTTCCGTCTATCTCACAAAAAACGGTTTTATCTTTCGCTATCGGCATGCCCTCCCTTAAGCGAGAGCCCAACCTTATTCCACTTTCAATA
The DNA here is from genome assembly GCA_964503355.1 of uncultured Mesoaciditoga sp. Lineage (GTDB taxonomy): Bacteria > Thermotogota > Thermotogae > Mesoaciditogales > Mesoaciditogaceae > Mesoaciditoga. The sequence continues at coordinate 1,019 of CAZCZS010000044.1, read as the reverse complement.
CCGGTTGAAGAAGGGATGTAGTAGGTGCGACTGTTTTTGCGATCTATCGATTCGATCACGAGCTTTCTCATATTTCTCAATTCAACAACTTTCCCATCGCGTTTGACATGAACTTCTGGCAATTCGGCTATGGGATCTCCCTTCGAAACGCTATCACCGGAGCTCACATGAAGTTTTGCCGTCGAAGGTACTCTGTATTTTTCTACCTTTTTTCCCTTTACTCCAACGACTTTTTCCTCCGGAACTACAACTCTTCCTATAAAATCGTTGAGTTTAAAGAGATCCCTTTTCTGTTCTATGGCTTCTTTTACGGTTTGTTCTAATCCCGAATAAGTTTGGACTATATACCAAGATTTTTTCATACCCTTACTTCACACCTAAAACCGCTAGAAGCCATCTTGTGAAAGTGGAAAAACCCATGTCTAATAGCCAAAAATAAACACCTGTCACGCCCAAAATCAACAAAACGATTCCGGTCGCAGACAAAAGCTTGGCCCTGTTTGGCCATGTGGTTTTCTTGGCTTCACTTTTAACTTCACTGAAAAACTTTTTCAAATCGGCCATCTTTTTCACCCCTTAACATGGCAGGCCCGGCAGGACTTGAACCTGCAACACCCGGTTTTGGAGACCGGTGCTCTGCCAATTGAGCTACGGGCCTACGTTATTCATTTGGATTCTTTATGAAGGGTGTGCTTTCTACACTTGGGGCAATACTTGTTTATTTGAAGTTTCTCCCTCGATTGCCTTCCCTTGCGGATAACGTAATTTCTTGATTTGCATTCCGTGCACACGAGCGTAACAAAATTCTTCGTATTCTTCGCCATTTTTCCACCTCTTGAGCAATTGAAACAATTAAAAAAATCTGGTGGAGAGGGGTGGATTTGAACCACCGAAGGCAATCCGCCAGCGGATTTACAGTCCGCCCCCATTGGCCACTCGGGCACCTCTCCATCCTTGGAGCCAGCGAAGGGACTCGAACCCCCGACCGACTGATTACAAATCAGTTGCTCTACCAACTG
>CAZCZS010000043.1:12214-14640 GCA_964503355.1 uncultured Mesoaciditoga sp. | reverse complement strand
ACGGCCACTTTTCTCAAACAACAGCAACTCTACTACATTCAACAATACACCGCGATGGAAAAGATGATAAGTGGACTTTCAGGTCAAAGTTCGTTCATCGCGAGCGCTTTGGCACAAAATTCTTCCGCTAACGGATGACGTTAAGCTTTAAAAAAATTCAAAAAGGAGGCTTGCCTCCTTTTGTTTTAGGGTAAGAGCATGATTTCGTGAATTTCGATTGGAGGAAATGAAGATAAGGGGAGAAAGATGTTGAGGAAAAGTTTAGGGGTTCTAGGTGGAATGGGGCCCGCCGCGTCTGCGAGATTTTTGGAGATATTGGCAGGACTTTGCCCAGCGAAAGAGGATCAAGAACATCCAAAGATATTCTACATTTCAGATCCGCAAATTCCGGACAGAACGAAGGCGATACTCGAAGGTGGAGAAGATCCGAGTGAACGCTTAAAAGCCGATCTTCTTAAATTGGTCGAATGTGGAAGCGATATCTTGGCGGTGCCGTGCAACACGGCACATTATTTTATAGAGAAATTCGTAGATGAGTTGGGCGTACCGTTGATAAGCATCATCGAATCAAGTGTAAAACTCGCAAAAGAGCTTTCACCTCAAGGAGCGTGGTTGCTTTCAACAAAAGCCACGTGGCGAAGTGGATTGTATTCCAAACATGCCAAACGTTACGATTACAAGCTCTTCTTTCCCGATGAAGATGCCAGAGAAGAGGTGCAACGTATAATCTATTTGGTAAAATCAAATGAGTTAGACGAATCCTCTCGAAGATTGGAAAAACTATTGAAAGATCTTTGGGACGAAAGAGACGTTCCTTTTATAGCCGCTTGCACGGAACTTCCCCTCGCTTACGAGCACAGCACATTGCCCAGAGAAAAAATGATTTCGAGTTTGACGGCCCTCGCAAAGGCTTGCGTTGAAGAAATATATGGTTCTCTTTAACTCACAGAGTACATGAGAGTAATGAAAATAAGCTGTAACGAAGATCATTGAAAAGGCATGAATGTTGAAGATAAATTAGCTCGTTCCCAAACAATTTGAACAAACTAACTTAAAAAAATTTCCTTATCGCTTGAAAAGTTTGAAAGAGAGCTTTTACGTGAATTTTTCTATGATCGACATCGCCCATTTTTTCATGAACTCGGCATCTTTTTCATCTATTTGCTGATGCGCGTAACGGAGTTTTACGAAGAGTTCTGTGGCCCTTTCAACTTGTGAATCTTCGATTTTATCCTTTAAATATCTTTCAAATTCGTAAGGTGTGCTTGAGGGATCTCCCACCTTTTTTCTTAACATTTTGTAATAGAAAAGCACCACTTGCCATGGCTTCGCGTGTAGATCTGGTTTATCTTCTGTTTCTTCATCGAATTCGAATTCTTCTTTTTTGTCTTCGGTCTTCTTGGAATACGATGGAGTCATGTCTTTAAGAAATTTGAAGATCATGAACAAGAAGATCGTCAATCCCATCACGGCCAAGGCGATCCAAATTATGGGATTTTCCAGTTGGGGACTTTTGACTTTTGTCGAAGAAATGTACGGTGTAAAGTTTTTAGCGGCGTTTAATTCACTCGGAAGAGAAAGGCTCTTTGGTTGAAAAAGAAAGACGTTCTTGCCCTTTTCAAAAGAATTTCCGGCCACGTTGAAAGAATAAAGCACTATCATTATCACGAAAAAAATGGAAATTAAAACCCAAATGATCCACAAAATTTTTTTCAACGGCACTTTTCTTTTTTGATTTTTGTTTTTGAAAAAGGCGATGAAAAAGAACATTCCAAAGCCTATTACGATCACTCCAACAACGTCTATTATCAAATTGAATATGAAATTCTCCACGTTGGTGTTGGACATGTAAATCTTTCTATGGTGAAACGAAAGCGGGAACTTTCCAACACTTCCATGCGAAAAATTGGATTGGCTTGCTTTATGTGAGCCTTGCGTTGAAACGTTGGAAGTCGCTGAAGTTGTGGCGTGTGGAATAAAGCTTTCCAGTGGAGTGAACGGCTTCGAAAAAAGATCGAACGAAAACGATAAAATCACGATGGCCAACGCGATGACAAAAAGTGTTACAAATGTGCGCGATAACCGCATATTCTTGACGTTCAATGAAAGTAAGAAAGAAATCACGAAAAGGATCATGAATCCTAAAGAAATGTACACGCAACAATATTGTGTGGCTATTCCGGCTATCACGGTGGCTATTGAAAGGGCCAAAAACGTGTTGAGTGTTCTCTCGATCAGATCTGTGGTTAAATATCCAACAACGTAAGAAATTAGGAAAAAGATCGCCGCCTTCGCGAAAGGAGAAATCGGCGGGGAAAACCAAGGCGCCAAATTCAGCCAAAAACTCTTAAACGTGAAGACGATCGGATTCGTCGCCGAAAAAAGTGAGAGAAAGAAAACCGATGAAATCGTATAAGGTATAGACC
>CAZCZS010000043.1:0-12204 GCA_964503355.1 uncultured Mesoaciditoga sp. | reverse complement strand
ACTATCCATGAATTTCCAAATTTGGTGACCGTCAGCGAAAACAACTTCATGAACAACAGCATAATGGGTATAAACGATAAACCGATCAACGGTATCTTCAAAGCGAAAGCGAGAAGAATCTCGAACGTCACAAACCAGAATATATCAACGAAGTTGTAAAGGGTTCTTTTCATAACTACGTATCACCTCATCCACGGATTCATTATCCATCATCACGTGTACCATAACGTTGTTTTCCATAAGTAAAGCGCTTTGATCTCTGAGCTTTTTCACCTCTTGAGGAAGAATCGCGAACGAACGATATTTTCTATGATACGGCATTCTAAATCCGTATGGCATGACAAAAGCGATGAGTTTGGAAACTCTAGATCTTATGGTCAAAAGTTTTGGAATCACTTCATCGGTGAGATAAATAGAGATCAAGACAACGGTTGAATTCTTTGACATGGAATACATATCTTTTTGAAGTACGTTCTCCAGCAAAAGCGCTTTTGGTGGTTCATCAATACCACGTGCGCGAGCCAAAACATCCAAGTACGGAACGTAGTCCTTTCGTGTCCAGCGGGGATGTACCTCGTAAAGCCTATCGGCCAAAACTTTTAAAGTTATTTCCATTCCATGATCTGAAAAGTATTTCACTATTCCAGATGCGGCTATCGACGCGTATTCTTCGTAGTCTTTTCTTATAGAAGACCAAACATTTCTCGCGTACACTTGCGGAGGAAGGTTGTAATCGACGTACATCTTGATAACGGATGAAGCCGTGTGCTCGTATTCTTTCACCATCAGTTTGTCCAAATGGGCACTTATCTTCCAATGAATGCGTTGAAACGGCTCGCCGGCGTATTCGTGAACACCGACGATATGTGTGGTATCCTCCAAGAGCCTGAAATCGCTTTTTTCACCTTCAATCGGATCGATAAGCATAGTCTTGAACGTATCCAAAGGCAACATCTTTGGAAAGACCAGCACTTTTCTTTGCGGGTAAAAAGTTCTTTCGATGGTGAAAAGTCCCAAAAATCCTTTGACGATAACCCTTACGTTTAGGAAATTATGTTCCCCTCGCGTTCTAAAGCCCATGATGTACTTAACGCTTAAAATACCATGTGGCGCCAACGTTCCGCTGACATGTTTTTCACCTACGGTTCTTTTTTCGTCGTCGAGGGAGGCCATGGAAACGTCATCCATCGTGTAGCCGTCACCTGATCCAAAATCCACAAGTTGAACGTTCGAAAGAACGAATCTGGATTCGTTGCGAACGGATGTTTTGCATTCTACCGGATCATCCGTAAAGACTCTTTGAGGAGAAATGTACGTTTTTATTTTGAGTTTTTTAACGCTCTTTATCGAAAAGGCGAAATAGATCCACATCACAACGTCAAACGAGCTCATCGCGATGGTGAACGGTCCCAAACTTACCAAGAGTACCGCGAATGTAAAAACCGAAAGGGTTATCAACGATGAAACATCATACTTCATCTTTTTTCATCACCGGTACGGGAACTTCTTCAAAAGTTCTTTTTATCACGTCTTCCACTTTTACCATTTTTACCCTCGCTTCAGACGTGAGAATAAGCCTATGACCTAACACCTCTTTCGAAATGGCTTTCACATCGTCTGGGATGACGTAATCTCTGCCTTTTACCAAAGCGTAAGACATGGCACCTTTCATAAGGTTGAGTGACGCCCTTGGACTTGCGCCAAGATAGAGATCTTTATCGTGGCGAGTGTGTTCGACTATATTCACGATGTAATCTTTTATCGTGTCATCAACGATGACGTTTTTAACGGCATTTTTCATGAACGATATCTCTTCAGCCGTTAAGATCGGTTTCACGTCTTCTATTGGATGATGCTGTACTTGAGAAGTGAGCATCTTGATTTCCATTTCATGCTCTGGGTAACCCATTTTTAAAATATAGGCGAACCTATCCAATTGAGCTTCTGGAAGCGGAAAGGTTCCTTGATATTCTATTGGATTTTGAGTGGCTATCACGAAAAAATTCTCACTCAATTTTCTCGTAACTCCGTCTACGCTCACTTGACCTTCTGCCATAGCCTCCAAAAGGGCCGATTGGGTCTTTGGAGTGGCTCGATTCACCTCATCCACCAGTAGAATATCGGTGAAGATCGGACCTTCTTTGAATTCGAACTTTCCACTTTCCTTTTTGTATATGGATAAACCCGTTAAATCGGTTGGAAGGAGATCTGGTGTAAACTGAACACGTTTGAAATCCAAACCCAGTGATATGGATAAAGCTCTGGCCAACATCGTTTTGCCGGTTCCGGGTACATCTTCCATAAGTACATGTCCGCCTATCATGAAGGCGGAAAGAAGCTTTTCTATGACTTCCTCTTTTCCGAATATAACCTTTGAAACGTTGTCTATCACTTTTTTTCTTATTTCCGATACGTCCATTATCGCCACCTCCAAAAAACAGAATGACTCCTTTTTACAGGAGTCATCGGCTTTTAAAGCTTTGAACGGCGAACTCCTCCGCCACCCTTATTTGTTTTTTTGACCTTTGTACCAACGGTATTTTCTCAGCAAAACTCACGTTTTCATTATAACATATCTTGGCTGTACGCAAAACGTACGAATTCTGAACGAAAAGGTTTCACATCATGAAATATCGCCTTTCAAATTCATCTTCTCTCGTAAAGTCCAACGATCTCAACCCACGACAAGATGTGATCTTTCATTTCCCTTTCAAGTTGACCTTTAGAGGCGCCTCTTATCAGCTTTAACGTTGTATCCAACGCGTACACTTTAAAATGGTAATGGTGAATTCCGTGCCCCTTTGGTGGACAAGGCCCGTTATAGGAAATCCTTCCAAATCCGTTCTTTCCTTCGGTGAAATCACCTTTAGCGTTTTCTTCTATTTCTTCACGAGGAGTTATGTTCCATGCCAGCCAATGTACGAAAGTTCCACCGGGGGCATCTGGGTCGTCAACTATTATTGCCAAACTTTTCGTTGATTCAGGTAGAAAGTTTATTTTCAACGGTGGATTGATGTCTTCACCTTCACACGTGTATTTTTGAGGGATAAATTCCATGTTGTCAAAAACAGATGTAAGCTTCATCTTCTCACTCCTTTCTCAACTACCATCCTGGTAAAAACGAAAATCAACACACCTAAATTTTATCACTTAGCGTTCACTTCTCACTGTGTAAAATTAATTTGGACAAGTTGATTTCAGGTTTTCAAATTCCCTTATTACTTGAAAAGCGATGTATGGCTAAAAGCCATTAGTTTGTAAAGTTGATGCGCAAGTTGAGTTTGTAAGTCAAGACACACAAAAGTTTTGCTTAACTTTCTTCAGGAAAATATTTAAAGCCCGGCTAAGCCGGGCTTTCATTTTCAGTTTGACGTTATGATCAGTCTGCTGCTCTCACGTTGGAAGCTTGTTTCCCTTTTGGGCCTTCCGTGATATCGAATTCGACTCTTTGATTCTCTTCGAGAGTCTTGAAGCCGTCCATCGTTATCGCAGAGTAGTGAACGAAAATATCGTTCCCGTCTTCCATCGTGATGAATCCATAGCCTTTCTTTGGGTCAAACCACTTAACAGTACCTTTCATGCAAATTGCCTCCTTAAAATTCCTATGACCATTTGGTCACAGATTCATCATACCACTTATTGAGAACAATGTCAAGCTTTTTTTTAGTTTTTATAAACTTTTTTCAAAATTGATCGAGGTAAATCAGCGTGAGTCGATTTTTTCATCGTCTTGATGATATAATTCAAAAGAGGAAGGGAGTGTGTTAAGTGAAAGCGTTTTCTGTTTTTCTGATCTTAGCCGGTATCTTGCTTTTTTTGTCTCTCTTTGGTTTTGTCAACATGACTTTCGGATTCATCATGGAAATACTCTTTGCCCTGCTTTTTGGAGTGGAGGGAATCAGAGAATTGATAAGTAAAAATCTCGTGGGAATAGGTAGCTTGCTCTTTTCATCTTACATGTTCGTGAGAGCTTTCAATCTTTTTAACTTTTCATCCACTTCTAAATCACAAATTTTCATGGCTTTCGTGGCCTCGTATCTTGTTGGTATCGGAATTCAAATGCTGTTTAAAAAGAACGTAAGGGTTAAATTTTGGGAAAATGAGAGGTGACCAAGAGTGAAAAAGTTCCTAATCGTGGTACTTATTCTAAGTAGCATGTTTTTTTCGTATGCCGTTGCCGCTCAATTCAAGGCCATAGGCAATGGAAAGACGGCCGCAGATTTTGGAGCCAAAACCGTTTTGATAGTTCATTATCACCGCTACGATGGCAATTATTCAGGATGGAATTTGTGGATATGGCCCCATAAACCTGTTAGTTTACCGGGAGCGGCTTATCAATTCAGTGGAAAAGATGATTACGGTCCTTACGCGATCGTCAAATTTGACAAGAAATACACGTCTTTAGGTTTTATCGTGAGATTGGATGACTGGAAGGCAAAAGATGTTTCCGTTGATAGATTCGCCAGTATACCTCCCTCTGGAGTTGCGGAGATATGGGTTGTACAAGGCCAGCATGATTGGTACACCAATCCAAATGAAATAGACATATCTCCAAGGGCATTGGGATGTTTTCTGAATTCTTTAACGAAGATAGACGCATTCTTGACCAACGATATCGATACCAAGCAATGGAAAGACAACGTAAAAGTCGTGATAGGAAATTCGAAGTGGCCGATAAAAGAAGTTGTACCAGCCATACCCGGAGACGTTACAAGAACGAATTACATAGAGATAGAACTTGCCAAACCTTTGTCACCTTTTGATGTTTCAAAAGATATGATCTTGAAAATAAAGGGTTTTTCTCCCGCAACGATCTACGCTTACAAGGCGCTGAACGATTCCGTTTTTCACTATGACGGTCAGCTCGGTTCGATTTACTCTAAAGATTCCACCACCTTCAAAGTATGGTCACCTGTTTCGAAAGAAGTAAAGCTTTTGTTGTACAAAAACGCCTCCGATTCAATTCCCTATGCTACTTACGAGATGAAAAGAAACGAAGCTGGGGTATGGTCGGTTAAGGTGAATGGAAATCTGAACGGTGTTTACTATCTCTACGAATTCAACTCTTACGGCAAAATTCGAAAAGCGCCAGATATTTACTGTTACGCTGCGGATATGTACAACAGAAAATCGATGGTAATAGATTTGACGAAGACAGATCCTAAAGGTTGGAACGGTGACAACTACGTAGGTTTGAAACATCAAACGGATGCGATCATCTACGAAATGGATGTTAGAGATTTCACATCTTTGAAGAGTTCAGGACTTCCGAAAATTTACAGGGGGAAATATCTTGGCTTAACCGTACACGGTACCAATTACGATGGAATTCCAACGGGTATAGACCATCTTCGCTCTCTTGGAATAACGGATGTGCATCTCATGCCGATTCAAGATTTCTGGAATGAACCCTTTGGGCAGTACAATTGGGGTTACGTAACGTATCTTTTTAACGTGCCAGAAGCTCAATATTCCACCTTACCCTCCAGCCCGACGGCAACCGTGAAACAAGTCAAGGAGATGGTACTGGCTTTGCATAAGACGAATATAGGCGTGATTATGGATGTGGTGTACAATCATACTTCAGGGGTTGGAAAATATTCGCCTTTCGATCAAAGCGTACCTTATTATTACTACCGAATAGATAGAAAAGGTACTTATCTCAATCAATCTGGTGTGGGAAACACGATAGCAACTGAAAATTACATGGCACGAAAGTTCATTCTTGACTCCCTTAAGTATTGGGTAAGACAATACCATATAGATGGTTTTAGGTTCGATCTCCTTGGACTTTACGATCCACAAACGGTTAAAGAGATCGTCAAGCAACTAAGAGAGTTAAACCCACGGATAATACTGTACGGTGAACCGTGGGGTGGATGGGGAGTTACACCCCTCTTCTCCAAAGGAGATCAAAAAGGAATGCACTTGGCGGTTTTCAACGATAATTTGAGAGACGGTATAATTGGAAGCGTTTTCGATCCCACCGCAAAAGGATTCATCGAGGGAATGAGAAAAAACGTGATAATCGAAAGGGGAGTTGTTGGAGAGATAGAGTACAATTCTCTTATATCTGGTTTTGCCCAAAATCCAGATGAAACCGTGAATTACGTTACCTCACATGATAATTACACCCTTTGGGATAGGATAAGCGCTGCCGAGCCAAGATGGACTTTACAGCAAAAGAAGGCTGCTCAAAAGTTCGCAAACGCCATAATACTCACCTCTCAAGGAGTTCCATTTTTGGCTGGTGGTGTCGAGTTTGCCCGAACGAAAGAAGGTAACGGTAACAGTTACAACGCTGGGGATGCCGTAAACGGCTTTGATTGGTCAAGGTTGAGAACTTTCAAAGATGTGAATGAATATTACAAGGGTTTGATAACGCTCAGAAGGACTCATCCGGCTTTTAGGATGGTTGATCCAAAAGAAATAAAAAAACACATCGTCTTCTTCCCAAAACAATATCGGCAGATAACCAAATATTTGAGAATGCCGTTAGCGGTGGTGGCCTATGAGATAAAAGGGAACGCTAACGGGGACAGTTGGAGAAACATCCTTGTTGTATACAACGGTGAAACAAAGCCATTTGAATTTACCCTTCCAAAAGGAAAATGGCATGTGGTGGTTAATGCGGAGAAGGCGGGAGTTGAAACGTTGAAAGTGGTTTCATCTAAGATCGAACTTTCTCCAACTTCGGCGTATGTGCTATTTCAACGATGATCTTTTGAAGTTTTTCATCTCAGCAGTGGGAATTCTTTTGAATTCCCACTTTTTCATTTAAAACTAAATTATCCGTATTGATCATGGATTCTTCTTTTTAATATTTCTTTTAAGTTACGAAGTGGATAAAAATATGTCATTTTGCGACTAAAAAAGAAATATACGTTTACATTATGTATAAAATAATGGAACGGTGATGGAAAATGTGGTATACTTCTTGCGAAGTGATCATTACCGTCTGAGCGCTTCCTCCTCACCACCGCCCGGAAAAAACGGGCGGTCTTTTTTGATTCTTCTTTGATTCTACAATTCTTCATTTTTAACGGAAGTGTATTTTCATAATCTCCTTTTGAAAAACGATTTTGAAATTTTAATCGTTTTTCTTGCAATTCATACCAAAATGGTATAGAATATAATTAAGATTTAAATGGTAGAGTTTATGGAGGTGACTTATGAGATTACTTAAAATAATCGATCTTCATGCGAGAGTTGGAGAAAAAGAAGTTATAAAAGGTCTCAATTTGGAAATAGATTACGGAGAAGTTCACGCTATTATGGGGCCAAATGGAGCTGGAAAAACGACGTTGGCCAATTTGATAATGGGAAATCCGAATTACAAAATCACATCTGGTGAGATCCTGTTTGAGGGAAAAAACATCATAAACTTAAGTGTAGATGAAAGGGCAAAACTTGGCATATTTCAATCCTTCCAGTATCCTGAAGAGATACCCGGTGTGACCGTTAGAAACTTTTTGAAGGTGGCGTACGATGCTTTACATCCAAATGAGAAGATAAGTGTTTTCGATTTTGGAGATAAGCTTTTAAAGATAGCGAAATCATTGAAAATAGATCCGGTTTTTCTGGATAGATACTTGAACGTTGGTTTTTCAGGTGGAGAAAGAAAAAAATTGGAAATACTCCAGTTGAATGTTCTCAAGCCGAAACTTGCGATTTTAGATGAAGCCGATTCAGGGCTTGATATAGATGCGTTAAAAATCGTTTCTAAAGGTATAAACGCTGTTTTGAATGAAAATACCAGTGTATTGGTTATAACTCACTACAACCGTATTCTTGAATATGTAAAACCGCAATTCGTTCACGTTTTTGTGAATGGAAGAATAGTAAAAACGGGTGGCCCTATGATCGCCGAAGAGCTTGAGGCGAGAGGTTACGATTCCTTTGCCGTGTAAGGGGGCTTAATATGAAAAAGGATTTTGGAGAATTCAACATCATAACGAGAAAAGAAAGTGGATTCGATCGAAGGTTAATTGAAGAAATATCTTTTAACAAAGAAGAACCCTCTTGGATGAGGGAATTGAGACTTAGATCACTGGAGATCTTTTTGAGGAAATCAAATCCGAATTTCGGAGTTGATCTATCGGCTTTAGATATGGACGAAATAGTTCCATATTTAAAACCGAACGCAAAAAAATCCGCATCTTGGGATGAAGTTCCAGATGAGATAAAGGATACATTCGAAAAACTTGGAATACCAGAAGCGGAGCGAAAAGTTCTTTCTGGCGTGGGTGCTCAATACGATTCGGAGGTCGTTTATCAAAATATAAAATCAAAACTCAAAGAGTTGGGAGTTATATTTTTGGATATGGAAAGCGCTGTAAAGGAATATCCAGATCTCGTTAAAAAATATTTTATGCGTTTGGTGCCTCCAAGCGATCATAAATTTGCCGCTCTTCATGGAGCGGTGTGGAGCGGAGGCTCTTTCGTTTACGTGCCCGAAGGAGTTGAAGTACCCATGCCGTTACAAGCTTATTTCATGATGGCTTCACCGGGAATCGGGCAATTTGAACACACCCTTATAATCTTAGAAAAGGGAGCAAAACTCCACTTTATAGAAGGATGCTCGGCTCCGAAGTACAGCGCTTCGAATCTTCACAGTGGCATGGTCGAGATATACGTGGGCGAAGGAGCGACGATGCGTTACAGTACAATTCAAAACTGGTCAAAAAACACCTACAATTTGAATACAAAACGTGCCGTAATTGGAAAAGATGGCACAATGGTATGGGTGTCAGGTTCTATCGGTTCTTCGAAAACCATGCTTTACCCTGCAAGTATCCTTAGAGAAAAGGGCGCGCGTGCAGAGCATATGAATATAACGTATGCGGGAAAAGATCAGCATTTGGATACGGGTTCAAAGGTAATTCATCTTGCTCCGTACACTTCTTCAAAAGTAGATGCGCGAAGCATAAGTTCAGATGGAGGATGGTCATTTTATCGAGGACTCTTGAGAGTATCTCCTGAAGCTCATCATGTTAAATCCACCGTCGAGTGTTCTGCTTTGATGATGGATGATAGATCCGCTTCTGATACCTTGCCAATCATAGAGGTTATGAACAACGATTCAGATGTGGGACATGAGGCGAGGGTTGGAAGGATAAGAGAAGAGCAAATTTACTATCTTATGAGTCGAGGCTTAAGCGAAGATGATGCTAAATCCATGATAGTTCGCGGTTTTATGGCTCCGATCATCAAACAATTACCGTTGGAATACGCAATAGAGTTTAACAAACTTGTGAATATGAACTTCAAATCCAGTGTGGGGTGATTTGATATGGAAATGACGATGGTTAAACCTGAAACGAGGGTTTTCAATATTCATAAAGATTACGGCTTGAATGAGGCAAAAAAACTTGGTCTATTTGAATGGAGGAAGCCTTTCGTTAAAAGGTACGTTGAAGAAGGGTTTCCAAGATGGAAACGTTTAAAATTATCTCAAATACCCTTGAACGATCTGAAAAAGTACACGGGAAAATATCTTGATGGAAACGCGAAGATCTTGGAAAGCTTTTCTGAAGCGATTCAAAAAGGTCATGTGGGAAAGTTCCCTAAGATGGGTTACGATGGGGCTCATAAGAAATTCACTTTGATGTCTTACGCCTTCTTCAACGCAGGATTTTTTATCGAATCTTCTGGAGAAAGCAAGATTTACGCTCATTACACGCTTGATTCGAACCCCGTGATCATCGAAAATTCTCTTGTGATTGTAAAAAGCGGATCAGAGCTCACGGTGGTACGTGAGATCGACGGAACAGGTAAACTAAGGGTTTCTACAACGAACTTCGTGGTAGAAGAAGGAGCAAAGTTGAATTTTTTCAACGTGCTTATCGCACCAAAAACTCCCATTTCAGTGGATTCAAACGTGTATGTAGTGGGTAACAATGCCCAAGTTGAAACGTATGACGTGATTCTCGGCGGAGATAAGACTGCTGTTAATCACGAAATTAGACTTGAAGGGGTAAACGCTAAAGCAAGCTTGTTTTCCTTTTATTTTACAACTGGTCAAGAAAGAGCGGACTTGGAATGTAAACTCATTCACAAGGCGCCCAAGACGACAGGCTACTTGGAAGGAAATGGAGTGGTTAAAGAAAATTCATACGTTGTATTCCGAGGAAACATATGGATTCCGTCTGATGCATACGGAGTTGAGTCGAGGGAAAAAAGTCATAGCGTGAATTTGTCTCCAACGGCAAGAGTGGATGCCATTCCATCTTTAAGCGTTAGAAATAACATGGTAACCGCCGAGCATGGTGCCTCTATGGGGAGTTTAGATGAAAAAAAACTTTATTACATGATGTCAAGGGGAATGGATAAACACACGGCTGTAAGACTTATCTTAGAAGGCGTATTCGAACCTTTGATGAACGCCATTCCAATGAAATCCGTGAAGAGAAGTGTTAAAAATGGATTGTTTAGCAGGATCTAAGATAAAAGAAGATTTTCCAATTCTGTTTACCACTTTTGAAAATGGGAAAAGATTGGTATATCTCGACAACGCTGCAACCACTCAAAAACCGAAATGTGTGATCGAAAGAATCACACATTTTTACACCTTTGAAAACGCCAATGTCTCTAGAGGAGCCCATCATCTGGGAAATATCGCCACCGTAGAATACAAAGAAGCAAGGGAAAGAGTGGCAAAATTCATAAATGCTCAAGCGGAAGAAGTGGTGTTTACTTCTGGGACGACCGAATCTATAAACGCCGTCGTTTACGCCTGGGGAGAGGAAAACATCCATGAAAACGATGAAATTGTCGTTTTGCTGAGCGAACATCACAGCAATTTCGTTCCTTGGCAACAACTTGCGAAAAGAAAAAGAGCGATTTTCAAAGTTATAGACGTGGAAGAAGATGGAACACTTAGCTTGGAAAAATTCAAAAAATCCATCACGAAAAAGACGAAATTAGTGGCTTTCGCTCATGCAAGTAACACGTTCGGTGTTGTACATCCCATTCTTGAGATGATTGAAATAGCCCATTCTAAAGGGGCGGCGGTCATGCTTGATGGTGCGCAATCTGTTCCACATATCTCAACCGATGTAAGAGAAATGGATGTGGATTTCCTGGCTTTCTCGGGTCATAAAATGTTGGGACCCTTGGGAATAGGTGTCTTGTACATATCCCGAAATCGGTTGAAGGAGTTAAGACCGTTTTTCATGGGGGGTGGGATGATCGATCAGGTAAACAGCGACTTCACGAAATTCGCTTTACCACCGGAAAAGTTTGAAGCCGGAACGCCAAACATCGTTGGAGCGATAGGATTGGCAAGCGCAATCGAATATTTGGAAAGTGTTGGAATGGAGAAAATTCTTTCCCACGATCGTGAACTTTTAGAATACGCGTATGAAAAGATGGAAAAAATAAAAAATTTGGAACTCTACGGAAGTCGAAAGATCGAAAAGCGCTTAGGTGTGATTTCGTTTAACGTAAAAGGTGTTCATTCTCACGATATGGCAACCATTCTAGATGCTCATGGTGTTGCCATTCGAGCCGGTCATCATTGTGCCCAACCGCTGCTCACGCAATTGAAAATATATTCCACAGCTCGGGCAAGCTTTTACATTTACAACACAAAAGAAGACATCGATGTTCTTGTTGAAGCCATAGAAGATGTGGAAAGGAGGTTTGCATGATGGAAATATCAGAACTTTACACTCAATTGATAATAGATCATCAAAAGAATCCGCGAAATTACGGAATTCTTGAAAAAAAAGATAAAGAAGTACATCTGACGAATTCCTCTTGTGGGGACGAAATATTCCTTCAAGTTAAGCTGGTTCAGAACAAGATAAAAGATATAGCGTTCTACGGTCATGGTTGTGCCATTAGCACGGCTTCCGCATCGATAATGACGGAACTCGTAAAAGGCGAAAGTAAAGAAAAAGCGCTCAGACTATACGAAGAATTTCTGGAAATGGTTAGAACTGGAAAAAACCCCTCTTCTCTTTTGAAAGATGCATGCGTTTTTCAGGGAATATCTCTATATCCTTTAAGGGTGAAATGCGCCACTCTTGCTTGGCATGCCTTGAAGGAGGTTCTCACAGGCGCTCGTGCTTTGTGAAATAATAAACATTTTAAGCGAGTTGATAGAGTTGATAACTCATGTTGTGCGTAAGAGTAACGAAAAAATCGGGATGTAACAAAGTTCATTGAAAAAGGCATAAAGATTGAAAAACCGACAACACC
>CAZCZS010000042.1:0-15330 GCA_964503355.1 uncultured Mesoaciditoga sp. | reverse complement strand
AGAAAAACCATCTGTTTTCGTTCTTGGAGGTTTGAAGATCTCGGATGCGTTTGGAATGATGAAACAGGTGTTGGAAAATGGAACGGCTGATAGGATACTCACGTGCGGTGTAACGGGAATAGTTATGCAAATGGCCCAAGGAAAGAAATTTGGCAAAACCCAAGAGAAATTTATATACGATCGAGCGTTAGACGTATTTTTAAAACCTGCCAAAGAATTCATGGAAAAGTTTGGCGATCGTTTCGTCAATCCTGTGGATTTTGCATATGAAAAAAACGGGAAGAGGATGGAATGTTCCTTAGAAGAACTTCCCATAGACGAAGCACTTTTTCTTGATGTCGGAAAAAAGACGATAGAACTCTTTGAAAAGGAGATTTCAAAAGCCGGAACGATCTTCGTAAATGGACCTGCGGGCGCATATGAAAATTCGCTGTTTGAATTGGGTACTAGAAAAATATGGAATGCCATAGCAAATGCCAAGGGGTACAGCGTTATAGGAGGAGGAGATAGCGTTACCGCAGCTCAAAAATTGGTGGAAAATGCGGAAGAAAAATTCAGTTACATTTGTACCGCCGGTGGAGCGATGGTGAGATTTTTATCCGGTGTCGATCTTCCACTTCTTAAAGCTCTGCGCAAGGTGTACAGAGAAGGCAGGTGAGAGCGTTGCTGTCACAATCCGAGACGATGAAGCTCGAGAAGTTTGCAAATGATATAAGAATAGAAACTCTGAGAGAATTAGGTCATTTGGGTTTTGGACATATAGGTGGAGCGATGTCTATCGTAGAACTTCTGGCAGTTCTGTACGGTAAAGTGATGAACGTAGATCCTGAAAACCCAAAATGGGAAGAAAGGGATTGGCTTGTCATATCTAAAGGCCACGCTGGTCCCGCCCTCTACGCAACGTTAGCTTTAAAAGGTTTTTTTCCGAAAGATTGGCTTTACACTCTTAATCAGGGTGGAACCAGATTACCAAGCCATTGCGATAGAAACTTGACACCTGGAGTCGACATGACCACCGGGGCACTTGGACAAGGAATCTCTACCGGCATGGGAGTGGCGCTGGGTTTGAAAATGAAAGACAAGAAAAACTACGTTTACGTTGTAATTGGAGATGGAGAGTCACAAGAGGGTCAAGTTTGGGAGGCTGCTCTCTTTGGAGGAAACGCCAATCTGGACAATTTGATCGTTTTTGTCGACTACAACAGACAGCAGCTAGATGGATATGTGGACAACATAAACTCTCTTGGTCTTCTTACGGATAAATGGGAGGCATTTGGTTGGCACGTACAAGAGGTTGACGGTCATGATATCAACGAAATATACACTGCCATTCAAGAAGCGAAAATGGTGAAGAACAAAAGTCACGTTATCGTTATGCACACCATAAAAGGAAAAGGATGTAATTTTGCCGAAGGAGTTGAGCTCAATCATCACATGCATTTCACAAAAGAAGAGATAGAAAACGCGATCGAAGAACTTGAAAAGAATTTTCGCGAGAAAGAAGGAGAGGCATCATGACGGTCAAGATCGCAAAGGAAATGAAGATGGATGAAATAGAGATGAGAGACGCGTACATCAACGAGCTCATAAGATTAGCCCAGCAGGATGAAAGAATCGTCGTATTGGATGCCGATCTCATGCATTCAAACAACACGTACAAGTTCAAAGAGAAATTTCCGGACCGTGGCATAAATGTGGGAGTTCAAGAAGCCAACATGATAGGTCTCGCCGCGGGTCTCTCTGCGGTTGGAAAAATACCTTTTGCCCACACTTTCACGTGCTTTGCCGCGAGAAGAGATCTGGATCAGATTTACATTTCTGTAGCTTACGCCAGATTGAACGTGAAAATCATGGGCACCGATCCTGGCATAATGGCAACTTACAACGGTGGAACCCATATGTGTTTTGGTGATATGGGTATCATGAGAGAAATTCCAACCATGACCGTCATAGAGCCCACCGATAGTACGATGATGAAAGCACTTGTCAATCAGGTGGCATACACCTATGGACCATTTTACGTGAGGGTGTTTAGAAAGAAACCCTTGAAGATTTATGAAGAAGGAAGCACTTTTGAAATCGGTAAAGGAATTACCTTAAAAGAGGGTAAAGATTTAACGATCATTGCAAGCGGAATAATGGTCGCAGAAGCTTTGAAAGCGGCGGAATTACTCGAAAAAGAGGGTATAAGTGCGAGAGTGGTAAACATCTTCACGCTGAAACCGATCGACAAAGAATTGATTTTGAAATGCGCAGAAGAAACCGGTGCCATAGTTACCGCCGAAAACCACAATTTTATAAACGGTTTGGGATCGGCGGTGGCAGAAGTCTTGGCCGAAAACTTTCCCACTCCAATGGAAAGAGTGGGAATACACGATATGTTTGGAGAGGTAGGAGATGCTGAGTATTTGAAAAAAAGATTTCATCTCAGCTCAGAAGATGTTGTTGAAAGTTCCAAAAGAGTTTTGAAAAGGAAGAGGGCATAAGTATGGATAAATACAAGATAGCTTTGATTCCCGGAGATGGAATAGGTGTGGAGGAAATCGAAGAGGGAGTGAAAGTTCTCAAAACGGCTGAAGAGATCGATGGAGGATTCAAAATAGAATACACTCATCTTCCGTGGAGTTGTCAATACTACTTGAAAACGGGAAAGATGATACCAGATGATGGAATTAAAATCTTATCCGATCACGATGCCATATACATGGGAGCGGTGGGATTTCCCGGCGTGCCCGATCACGTATCGTTATGGGGATTACTTCTTCCCATTCGATTTGAATTCGATGAGTATGTTAACTTAAGACCCGTGAAATTGCTAAGAGGAATTCAAGGACCTTTAAGAAAAAAACCTGATGAGATAGATTGCGTTTTTGTAAGGGAAAACGTTGAAGGTGAATACGCTGGCGCTGGAGGTCGTCTACACAGACACAGCTCTGAAGAGGTTGCGATCCAAACATCCATATTCACTCGTCAAGGCACGGAACGTGTCATGAGATATGCGTTCGAATTGGCAAGAAAGAGGAAAAGAAATCTCATATCAGTTACGAAATCAAACGCCCTTAATTACAGCATGGTCTTTTGGGATGAGGTGTTCGAAGAAGTTCGAAACGATTACTCAGATGTGAACTCCAAACATATGCATGTCGATGCCATGGCTGGTCATCTTGTACTTCATCCGGAGCAATTGGATGTGATAGTTGCCTCGAATCTTTTCGGTGATATATTAACGGACTTGGGAGCGGCCATACAGGGAAGTATAGGTATGGCGGCAGGTGGAAATATAAATCCTGAGAAAAAGTATCCTTCCATGTTTGAGCCTATAGGAGGATCCGCACCCGATATAGCTGGTAAAGGTATCGCCAATCCCATCGGAGCCATCTGGGCGGCTTCAATGATGCTCGATTTTCTTGGGGAAAGCGAAAGTGCGAAGTTGATCCTTGAATCCATAGAAGACGTCACAGAAGAAGGAAGACATCTTACGCCAGATGTTGGAGGACACGCCACCACTCAAGAAGTCGGTGAAGCGATAAGAGATAAGATGAAAGAAAAAAGCGCAAAATGAGGGGGGATTCTATGTTCTTGCTGAAGGCAAAGAAAATGACTCTTGGTTACAATCTTATAACCCAAGAAGGAGAACCTTCCAACGATACGAAAATGACTTTTGGGATATTACGTCTTGAGAAGGGAAACGAGTACGAAGATAGCAACGAAAAAGAACGAGCATTTCTTTTGATGAACGGAGAAGTGTCTTTTTCCGTAAATGAGATGGAAAAAAGAGCGATGAGAGAATCTCTGTTCGATCAAGGACCATTTTGTTTGCATGTGGATCAAAGATCCCATGTGAAAATAGTGGCTTTTACGGATGTGGAGATGGCCATTGTAAGCACAACTAACGACGGGAATTTTTCTCCAGAATTTTATACCCCATCCGAGGTGGAAGATGAATACCGTGGGAAGGGAACAATGCAGGAAACATCAACTCGCATCGTGAGAACGATATTCGATAAAAACAATTCTCCCAATGCAAATCTCGTACTTGGAGAAGTTGTGAATTATCCAGGTAAATGGTCAAGTTATCCTCCTCATCATCATCCTCAACCGGAAATATATCATTATCGTTTTCTCCCCTCACAAGGATTCGGCATGGCCTTACTGGGTGAAGAGGCGTTCAAAGTGGAAAATGGTGACACTTTGAAAATTTTAGAAGACAAAGTTCATCCTCAAGTCTCCGCACCAGGTTATGCCATGTATTACATTTGGATGATAAGACATTTGGAAAACAATCCTTACATAAATCCAACATTTGTACCCGAGCATAAATGGGTTATGGAACAAGATGCACCCATTTGGCCCGAAAAACGTCAGAGGTGAGTAATCATGGGTGAAACCGTTAAATTGACGACAGCTCAGGCATTGTTGAAATTCTTAGACGCTCAATACGTGGAATTAGATGGAGTAGAACACAAATTCGTCAAAGGTGTCTACGGTATATTTGGACACGGAAATCTCCTCGGAATAGGTGAGGCTCTTGAGAACATGAAGGATCTTTCTCTCAAGTTCATTCAAGGACACAACGAACAAGGCATTGTACACGCAGCGACGGCTTTTTCCAAGCAAAAAAATAGGTTGGAAATTTTCGCGTGTACGAGTTCTGTAGGGCCAGGAGCGTTGAATATGGTTGTGGGAGCGGCCACGGCTACTGTGAACAGAATACCAGTTCTACTACTTCCAGGAGACACGTTCGCCGATAGACAACCAGATCCGGTTCTTCAACAGATTGAAATGCCTTACAATCTCAAGATGAACGCAAATGATGCGTTTAAAGCGGTGAGCAAATATTGGGATCGCATAGAAAGACCCGAACAGTTGATGATGGCGGCTTTAAACGCCATGAGGGTCTTGACAGATCCCGCTGAAACTGGTGCAGTTACATTGGCACTTCCTCAGGATGTTCAAGGAGAGGCATACGATTTTCCAAAGAATTTCTTTGAAAAAAGAGTTCATCACATAAGAAGAATCCCTCCTTACGACTTGGATTTGCAAAGAGCGATTGAGGTGATAACGAAAAGTGAAAAACCACTGATAATAGCGGGTGGAGGAGTTCATTACTCATTTGCCGTTGAGGAATTGAAGGAATTTTCTGAATCCTTTAACATACCGGTCTCATTCACGCAGGCTGGTAAGAGTGCTATGATATGGACTCATCCACTTAACATGGGAGGAGTTGGAACTACAGGAACGCTGGCGGCAAACAAGTTGGCAAAAAAAGCGGATCTCATAATCGCAATAGGTACAAGATTGATGGATTTCCCCACAGCCTCTAAAACGGCTTTTCAAAATCCAAACGTGAAAATCCTCAACATCAACATCAATCCCTTCGATGGAGAAAAGATGGATTCCGTTTTCCTTCAAGCAGATGCCAAGCTTGCCCTGAAAGAGCTTACAAGACTTTTAAAAGCACAAAAGTACACCTCATCCTACACCAAGGAATATCTAGAAGCTCTCAAAAAAGAGTGGAATGAAGAAGTCAACAGACTTTATTCTCTTAAATCCACGGATGGCATCGTTCAAACAACGGCTTTAGGCGTTGTCAACGAATTCGTCGCGGAAAATGACATAGTGATCGCCGCCGCGGGAAGTTTGCCGGGAGATCTTCACAGGTTATGGAGATGCAAGGGAATTAAAACGTATCATCTGGAATATGGATTTTCATGTATGGGATATGAAATTGCGGGGACGTTTGGTGTCAAAATGGCAGAACCAAACAAAGAAGTTTATGCCCTTTTAAGTGATGGAAGTTTCCTCATGCTTCACTCGGAGTTGATCACGAGTCTTCAAGAAGGATTGAAGATCAACATCATACTATTTGATAACGGAGGATTTCAAAGCATCAACAGTCTTCAAAAAAGTCATGGCAGTGTTAACGGATTCGGAAACGAGCTGAGGTATAGATCAAAAGAAAGTGGGATTTTAGACGGTGAGTATATGAAGATAGATTTCGCCTCGATCGCGCGTGCCCTTGGAGCGAAAGGATATACGGTAAGGAGTATCGATGAATTTAAAGAGGCTCTGAAGCAATCAAGGAAAGAAACGGTAAGCACACTCATAGATGTGAAAATCAAACCTGGCACTCAATCCGATGGATACGAATCGTGGTGGAGAGTAGGAGTTGCACAAGTTTCCGAAAATCCACGTGTGAGAGAAGCCTATGAAAGAGATAAGGAATATTTCTTGAAAAATGCCAGGAAATGGTAAGAAGGAGGCCTTCAATGATAAAAAAAGGAGAGGTAAAACTGGGGATCGCACCGATAGGTTGGACCAATGATGATATGCCAGAACTGGGAGGAGATATTCCTTTTGAGCAGTGTATAGATGAAATGGCTTTAGCGGGCTTCGAAGGATGCGAGATCGGAAACAAGTTTCCACGCGATCCCAGAATACTAAAAAAAGCTCTAAGTCTAAGAAATTTAAGCGTTGCCAGTGGATGGTTTAGCACTTTTTTCACAACAAACAGAGCCGAAGAAACCATCAACAATTTCATAAAACATCGTGATTTTCTCTTTGAAATGGGAGCGAAGGTCATAGTGGTTTCCGAAAGTGGAAAGTCTGTTCAAGGGAAGATGGACACGCCTTTGCACGCTAACAAACCGATTTTTAGCGACGAAGAGTGGAAAAAAATGGTTGAGGGTCTTCATGAACTTGGGAAACTTGCAAATGACAAGAACATGAAGATAGTTTTTCACCACCACATGGGCACTGGTGTGCAAACACCGGAAGAAATAGACAAGCTTATGGAACTTACAGATCCCGAATTGGTCAGTCTTCTTGTTGACACCGGCCATATAGTTTTCGCGGGCGGCGATCCGGTTAAACTTATAAAAAAATATGGAAAACGTGTAAAACATGTTCATTTCAAAGATATTCGTGAAAAGCTCATGAGAAAAACCTTTGAAGAGGATATGAGCTTTCTGGAGGCGGTCAAAGCGGGGGTCTTCACCGTTCCGGGAGATGGAATGATCGACTTTTCTCCCATAATAGATGCGTTGAATGAAATAGATTACAAAGGATGGATAATCGTTGAAGCGGAGCAGGATCCAAAAATGGCTCCCCCTCTCGAATATGCGTTAAAAGCCAGAAAGTATCTAAGAGAAAAAATTGGTTTTTAGAAAGGAGAATTCAAAAATGACAAAAAAAGATAGGGTCCACGTGGCTGTGATCGGAGCAGGGCGTATTGGAAAAATTCATGTGGAAAATCTGTTAAAAATACCGACAGTCGACGTGAAGTACATTGTGGATATAAGAGTTGAAGAAGTTGAAAAATGGAGCAAAGATGTAAAAGTGGAAAAGATCATCTCCGATGCTGAAACTGCCATTAAGGATCCGATGGTAGATGCGGTTGTCATTTGTTCTCCAACCGATACGCACGCAGATCTGATAATCAAAGCCGCAAGGGCTGGAAAAGATATTTTCTGCGAAAAACCCATAGATCGAGATTTGAAAAAGATAAAGGAAGCCCTAAAAGAAGTGGAAGATTCAGGGGTAAAGCTTCAAATTGGATTCAATCGGAGATTTGATCATAATTTTTGGAAAATCAAAAAACTCATTGAAGAAAAGAAGATAGGTGATGTTCACATAGTAAACATCACCTCACGTGATCCAGAACCCCCTTCGTTGGAATATGTGAAGAGTTCAGGAGGCATCTTTGCCGATATGACGATTCACGATTTTGATATGGCACGCTATCTCACCGAAAGCGAAGTGAAGGAAGTTTACGCTGTTGGAAGTGTTTTGATAGATCCGAAGATCGGAGAGGTTGGAGACTACGACACGGCTGTAAGTGTGCTGAAATTTGAAAACGGGGCCATTTGCACTATAGATAACAGCCGTAAATCCGTTTACGGTTACGATCAACGTGTAGAGGTCTTCGGCACAAAGGGAAGCGCCCAAGCTTACAACGATCGTCCCACAAACGTCGTGTTAAGCACTACAGACGGCGTATGTATGGACAAACCACTCTATTTTTTCCTGGAACGGTACAAAGAATCTTTTATGACTGAAATGAGAGAATTCGTGGATTGCGTAAGAGAAGACAAATCGCCCTTGGTTAGCGGCAACGATGGTCTTCAAGCTATGGCCATAGCGATGGCAGCCAACAAATCAGCTCTGGAAAAAAGGCCTGTGAAAATCGAAGAAGTGACAACTTGATGAAAAGAAAGATGAATTTCGGCGTAATTGGTCTAGGTAGGCTCGGAAAGATTCACACGTTAAACCTACTGAAAATTCGAGACGTGCGAGTTAAAAGTGTTGCCGATCCTCGAATGGAAGAGGTAAAAAGGTGGGCAAAAGGCCTTGAAATCACGGAATTTGTATCCGATTGGCATAGGATCATTGAAGACCCCGAAATAGACGCCGTTGTTATTGCCTCTCCAACCGTTTTCCACGCGGAAATGATACGTGCTGCTGTTGAAAATGGAAAAAACGTCTTTGTTGAAAAACCGTTAAGTCATAACTTGTCAAGCGCGAAGGAACTTTTGAATTTTCTTGAGGATTCTCCGGTCAAAGTGCAAGTTGCTTTTAACAGACGTTTTGATCACAATTACAGGCGTGTTCACGATGCGATTCTTTCTGGCAAAATTGGAAAACCTTATCTTATTAGAAGCACGATACGCGATCCTCAACTTCCACCTCTTGAATTTGTGGAAAAATCCGGAGGCATTTTCTTTGATTTTTTCATTCACGAGTTTGACAACATACGATTTATAACCAGCTCTGAAGTAAAAGAAGTTTACGCGGGAGGAAATGCACTTTGGGATGAGCGAATCGGAGAAGTGGGAGATTACGACACTGCCTTTGCAGTTTTGAAAATGAGAGAAGGAATGTTATGTGTGATAGATAGCAGCAGACGGGCAGTGTATGGATACGATCAACGAATGGAAATTTTTGGCTCTAAAGGAAGAGTTTTGATTTTGAACGATAGGGATACGAATGTTGAAACAAGGAATGGAAATTGCGTTAGATACGATAATCCCAAGCATGATTTTCAACATAGATACGCGGATTCTTTCGCCGCGGAAATAAGAGATTTCGTGGATTGCCTTATAAACGATAAAACCCCGTCTGTTGGCCCAAAAGACGGTTACAAAGCCATGTTAATAGCCGAAGCGGCGACGCAATCCGCTAAAGAAAATAGAACGCTCAAAATTGAATATTAAGGAAATTTCTCATCCCTCTAGGGATGAAAGAATTTGTAACAAAAACTAAGGAGGTGTATCGCTGTGAAGAAGTTTCTTATCGTTGCGTTGTTGTTGGGAGTGTTCCTAGTGGGAAGTGCTTTTGCTATCAGAACCATCACCATTACTGCGTGGACAATTGGACCAGACATTCCATCAGTGAACAGATTCAACAACTTAACCGCGGCGGCTAGTCGTTTGAACCTGATGTTAAAAACAGTTGGTTCGGACATCAGAGTCAAAGTTAAAGGATTTTTTGATACGGTAAACTGGAATGACTATCTAAAGAAAGTGGTATTCGGTCTTCAATCAGGTC
This sequence comes from uncultured Mesoaciditoga sp., assembly GCA_964503355.1. GTDB lineage: Bacteria > Thermotogota > Thermotogae > Mesoaciditogales > Mesoaciditogaceae > Mesoaciditoga. The sequence continues at coordinate 5,784 of CAZCZS010000042.1, read as the reverse complement.
AACCTGTTGATATCTTATGTACAGGTCATGATTTGATTGCCGGTTGGGCAGAAGCTGGCTACTTAATTCCTCTAGATAAGTACATTAAAGAATATTGGAACTCAACCTATTCTGCTATAATACCTTCTTTGTGGAATGCCATGAAATACAAGGGAAAAACTTATGGTATCCCTCAGGATACCGAAGCGAGACCTGTATTTGTTAACAAAATAGCCCTCCGGAAACTTGGTTGGACAGAGTCTCAAATAGATTCTCTTCCTCAAAAAGTCTACGATGGTCAATTCACTCTTTCCGATCTGATACAATTGGCTAAAGAAGCACAATCAAAAGGATACGTGGAATGGGGATTCTACCACAGACCAGTTGTTGGAGTAGATTTCTTTGAACTTTTAAACGATTACGGAGTCAAATTTTACGATCCTCAACAACAAAAATTTATATTTAGCAAGTCGGGCATGAAAAAAGTCTTGACATTTTTCTATGATCTTACAAATGTCTGGAAAATTACTCCTACAACGTTGATAGGTTCACCATGGAATTCGGTACACAAAGAAGTGACAGCTGGTAAAGTCTTTGCTTTCATGGGAGGGACTTGGAACTGGGCAGAATGGCAGAAGGTGTGGCATAAGACGAATAAAGAGCTTAAAAATATGTTTTTGCCAATTCCCCTTCCAGCTGTTAAAAAAGGTGGAAAACCGGTAACACTCTCGCATCCTTTTGCTTACATGATAACCAAGAATTCGAAACATCCTGAGATTGCGGCGTTGATAATCACATTGGCAACTGCGCCGGATTTGAACTTCAAACATGATGTGGCAAGTGGACATCTACCAGTAGCTTACACTGAGATGGGATATCCTGAATACACTAAGAATTACATAATGGTCCAGGGTACAAAAATGCTACCTTTCACCTCTTTCGTTCCCAACAGCCCTGATTTTGGTTATACCACACAATATAACGCTATCCTCTTTAATGCGATAAGTGCAGTTGAATCAGGAGAATCTGTGGATTCTGCCGAAAAACAAATGTTGTCAAGACTCGAAGGACTTTATCCGGGACGAGTAATAGTCGAAAAGTAAAAAAATGCCCAGCTTTCTGAGCTGGGCTTCTCTTCGCTTAGGAGGCGTGAATATGGATAAAAAAACGAAACTTAAATCCTTTAATAAATCTCTTCCATGGATTTTGCTCTTACCACTGATAGCTTTGGTGTTGATGTTTTATATTTCGCCGATAGTTATAACGGTGCCTTTATCTTTTACTAATATGGGATTATCATTTAAATGGATGTTTGTTGGATTAGAAAATTTTAGAAACATTCCAAGAGATCCTATAATTCCTCAAATAATTCGTAACACTTTTGTATATGTGTTTACTACCCTTATCGTGTTTAATTTCGGAATGGCAGTACTTTTGTCTTTACTAACAACATCAATAAGTGACAAATGGGGTGGATTCTTCAGAACTTTGTGGATGCTTCCCAGAATAACTCCCTCCGTGGTTTATGGATTGCTTTGGCTTTGGATATTCGATCCAAGTAAAAACGGGCTTTTGAATATCATTCTTTCACTTCTCGGCATGCCTTCTCAGGATGTGTTTCACCATAATCCCATGCTATTGATAGTCTTTGCAAATGGATTTGTAGGAGCTTCGATGGGAATGATGATTTTTTCTGCGGCAATAAAAGCTATCCCAGTCGAGTATTACAGGGCTGCAATGGTAGATGGAGTAGGATGGTTCACAATTGTTAGAAAGATAACCTTACCACTTATCAGATGGCATCTTCTATTTATAACTGCATATGAAACACTCTCACTTTTTACATCTTATCAGTATATTTTAATAATAACAAATGGGGGGCCCATAAATAGAACTAATGTTTGGGCTCTTTACACATATCAAACCGCCTTTTCAAATTTTAAATTTGGCTACGGTGCGGCTCTATCTTTAGTCCTAGTTGGAGTAGGAGTCATTGCTGGCTTGCTTTATATCCGTAACATTCATATTGAAAGCACAAGTAACGCATTGGAAATCTAAGCAAGAGGTGAAGTTCAATGATAAAAAAAGAAGACTATAAATTAGGTTTTTTACAACGAAATAGCTCTAAAATTTTCAATTTAACCGTTTATTCTATTCTAATAATTCTAAGCTCTCCTATTGTTTTAGCATATGCATGGCTTTTTATGCGCTCATTTAGCACGGGTATGAAACATGGTTTTATTCCTATCGGTTTGACCTTTAATAATTGGAGATTTATGTGGGAGCAAATAAGTGGTCTTCCAAATGTATGGCACGTGACGCTTAATACCATCGTCCTTGGAGGAAGTGTAGCAGGAGTTGTATTACTAGTCAGTAGTATGGCCGGCTTTGCGCTTTCGAGATTCACATTCAAGGGGCAAGGTAAACTGCTCTTGCTGCTTTTAATGTTGCATGCATTTCCAACCGTATCTCTTATGGTGGCCATATTCTATATATTGAGGATAACTCATTTGCTTAATTCACTTTTGGGAGTTATTCTCTTGAGAGCATCCATGGATATTCCATGGGCAACTTGGGTCATAAAGGGATTTTATGATGGCATTCCTAGAGAGATTGAATGGGCGGGGGCTATAGATGGCTATAGCAGAATAGCGGTATGGAGAAAAGTTTTACTTCCCATGGTAAAACCGGGTCTAATTGTAATCGGAGTTTTTGAATTTCTAAGTGGCTGGTCAGAATTTATATTCATAACAACGTTCATATTCAGCAATAAATGGTGGACACTGTCACAATACACTTATACAGCCCTTGGAGGATACAGGTTTGCAGATTACGGTTTACTTACTGCTATATCCGTTTGGTACATACTTCCGGTTACCGTTCTTTTCATATTCGCCAATAAATATATGACGCAAATGTCATTAGGAGGGATAAAGGGATAATGGCAACCATAAAATTAGAGAATCTAACAAAAAAGTTTGACAAGGTGATAGCTGTTAATAAAGTATCTTTAACGATTAACGATGGTGAATTTATCATTTTGTTAGGGCCATCAGGTTGCGGAAAAACAACGACGTTGTTAACCATCGCTGGCATATACAAGCCCACAGCTGGCGCCATTTATATGAATGGTATGTTGATGAACAACATTCCTCCTCGCTACAGAAAAATAGGAATGGTCTTTCAAAATTACGCTTTGTATCCTCATATGACCGTTTTTGAAAATATAGCTTTTCCGCTGAGAACTCTGAAGAACATTTCAAAGAACGACGTAAAAATAAGAGTAGAGGAGTTGGCAAAGAAAATGCGTATAACTTCTCTTCTTGAGCGTAAGCCATCCGAATTGTCTGGCGGACAGCAACAACGGGTTGCCATAGCGAGGGCCCTAGCAAAGGAACCACAAACCTTACTTTTCGATGAGCCGCTTTCCAATCTTGATGCTAAACTGCGAATTGTTATGCGAGGTGAATTGAAAAGGCTCCAAGAAACGTTAGGTATAACGACCGTTTACGTTACTCATGATCAATCAGAGGCGATGGCTCTTGCCGATAGGATAGCAGTTTTTAATCACGGACTTTTACAACAGGTAGGAAGTCCTGAGGAAGTATACTATTCGCCGAGGAACATTTTTGTGGCAGGATTTCTTGGAAGTCCCTCTATGAATTTCTTAAGAGACACACACTTGACGAGGAAAAAAGGGAAAACTTACGTTGAAAAAGAAGGAAAAAAACTTGTAGAGATTCCTCCACAAAATTTGAACAAGCTTAAGGATGATTCAGATAGAAATTTAATTCTTGGTTTTAGACCAGAAGATTGTGAAATCGTTTCAAGTGGTGAAATGGGTATTCCGGCGAAGATCTATCTTTTGGAACGTTTGGGACGAGAAATCATTGTCAACGTTGAAGCTTTCGGAAATATTTTCAAGGTGATAGCAAATCCTGACTCTGAATTTGAGAAAGAAGAAAACGTGATCCTGAAAATCGATCCTCGTCGAATGCATCTCTTTGATTCAAAAACCGAAGAAGCCATCTTATAGGGGGTAAATAAAAATGAACGTGTTAGATTTCTTTAAAGTGAAAGAGCCGTGGGATGTAAAATGGGCCCATGGAGTTAACGACAAAAAAAGGCTTGAAACGTTTCGTTCAAGCGATGTTATGATGATAGAAGGTGATATATCTTTTTCGGAAGAAAACAAGGCTATAATGGCTCATCCTCCTAAAAAAACAAGCGATTTAACTTTTGAAGAATGGATCACCTCCATTGCCAATTCGCATAAAGGAGCAAAATTGGATTTCAAGGATCCCAAAGTCGTAATCCCGGTTTTAAACAGGTTAAAAGAGTTGAATTTGTCGATACCCATTTTTTTAAATGCGGATGTTCTAAGAGGACCAGGTGGTGATTCCCCAAAGTTCGAACCCTTAGAGTTCATAAATGAATGTGAGGAATTCTATCCACGGGCGGATTATTTATCGCTTGGTTGGACGGTGGGATACGATCCGCTTGGTAAGTACACGTTGAAAAATGTTGAAGACATGATAGAGTTCAGCAACAAAAGTCCGATTCCAGTTACCTTGTCAGTTTTGATATATTACATGCCGTCTTCTTGGGAAGCACTTAAAATGATCTTCGAGAATTCCAAAGATTCGATAACGATTTGGAGTATAAAAGAAATACCCATAGATGAACAACTTAAAAATTGGGTAAAAACCCATGTGGATCCATCCAGAACCTTTATCGATGCGATCGATGAGAATGGTTTTCCCATAAAATTGTAAAAGGAGAAAACGTATGAAAGTGACGTTTATTGGACATGTCTCGAAGGACGTGAATGTGGTTGATGGAAAAGAAGAAATCGTGGCGGGAGGGGGAGTTTTTTACGGTGGTATCGCCGTCAGCTGTTTAGAAGAAGAAGCGGAAGTTTACACCAAGTGCGCAAAGAGAGATGTTGAGATTTTTTCTGAAATGTGGGACAAAAATGTAGATGTTCATTTTTTAAAAAGCGCTACCACGACGAGCATAAGAAATGTGTATTTCGGTGGCGATTCTGACAAGCGAAAAAGCGAGGTCATTTCACTCGCAGCGCCTTTCAACGAAAAAGATCTTTCGAATTTGAATGAAGAATTTCTGCACGTTAATCCTCTTTGGTTCGGTGAATTTCCAGACGATCTTGTACCGTTTATCAGAAAGAAAACAAAATTTTTGGCGGGAGATGCTCAGGGATTTTTAAGAAACGTTGAAAATGGAAAAATGGTGTACAAAGATTGGGAAAATAAAGAAATCTATCTACAACATTTCGATCTTTTCAAAGTTGATTCGACAGAATCTAAAATTCTCACCGGCGAGAAAGAATTGAAAAGGGCAATAGAAAAAATTCACGAAATGGGCGTTTCGTTGGTACTCGCCACTTACCAAGATGGAGTTTACGTTTACGACGGAAAGAAATTCTATCATGCCGATTTTGGAAAATGGAAACTTGAAGGTAGAACGGGGCGCGGAGATACATGTACCGCCGCTTTTATAACCGCCATGAACAAAATGAATCTGTCCTCAGCCACTGAGTTCGCAGCTAACATCACCACGCGTAAAATGCAATATTCTGGACCTTTAAGATGTTAATTTTCTTCTTTTTTTCCTTCAATTAAAAGTGCATTGAAGTTGATCTTCTCGCGAAAATGGTGTATTCTCAATGTGATGAAAATTGAATTTCAATTAATTGAACCTGAATTGATAAGACGTTTTTAAAAGCGAACGGAGGTGCGAAATGAAAGTACCGCTTTTTGATCTCACGAGACAATATTCGAAATT
>CAZCZS010000041.1:282-15709 GCA_964503355.1 uncultured Mesoaciditoga sp. | reverse complement strand
AAAAGAATCTAGGGAGGTGGATACTGTGAAGAATATTCTCATAGCGTCAGTTCTTATCCTGGCCATGGGAACGATGATTTTCGGTTTTGGTATTGAATTAGGTGCGGGTGTGAACATAATGAGTGTTTTTGGAATAAGTGCTGCCATACCAACCGTTGCCGTAGGCGCGACGATGCCAATAATGGGAGCGTTTTCTTTAACTGGACAATTCGATACGCTCTTTTCGACGGGTTCTACAAGTTCAAACAGTTCCTCAATGGCCTTCATGATCCTTGGAGGAGGCAGATACACTTTTAACATGGGATCTATGAAAACGTTTGTCGGTGTGGATGGAGGTATTTTGACCAATTTTTCGGCGGGATCTTCACAGATACCGATTTTTGGAATAAATGCGGGAGCGAATTTTGGGATCTTCTACGTTAAGGGAGCGATGAGATGGTTAAGCGTGAGAAGCCCTGAAATAGATCACCCAACCAGCATACTTTTAACGTTAAATGAGCTTACCGGCGGACTTTATTTCGAATTTTGATTTACAGAACTACAACACGAGGCCGAAATTTTTCTTCGGCCTCGCATTCTCGCTTTTTAACGCTTGTTAAACTCTTTTTATTATAAGTGCCGTTCCCATTCCACCGCCTATGCACAAGGTGGAAAGTCCTATTTCCAGATCTCTCTTCATCATCTCATACAACAACGTGACCGTTATTCTGTTCCCGGAACATCCAATGGGATGACCAAAGGCGATGGCTCCTCCATTCACGTTTGATCTTTCCATTATGTAATCCTTGCTAACAGCGTACATCTCTTGCCATTTTCTCATAACTCCTAACGTTTGCACCGCGAAAGCTTCGTTGGCTTCGAACAGTTCTACATCTTTAAAAGATAATCCTATCTTTTTCAAGGCTTTATCCGTTGCCGGTACTGGACCCAATCCCATAATCATAGGATCAACGCCGCCTTGTCCCCACGAGATGATTTCGGCCAATGGTTTCAATTCGTGCGCTTTGACGTATTCTTCACTTGCCAAGATTATAGCGCTCGCTCCGTCGTTGAGTGTGGAAGAGTTACCCGCGGTAACGGTACCGTCTTTTTTGAATGCTGGTCTAAGCTTGGAAAGCTTTTCCAACGATGTTTCTCGAGGACCTTCATCGGTATCGAAGATCTTAGTTTCTTTTTTTTGCTTAACCTCAATTGGAACTATTTCGTCTTTCAACCTTCCAGAACTCACCGCTTTTCTCGCCCTGTTTTGACTTTCAAGTGCGAATTCATCTTGCTCCTGGCGAGAAATGTTCAATCTTTGGGCTATCTCTTCGGCGGTGATACCCATGTGAACTTGGTTGAAAACGTCCGTAAGCCCGTCGTAGACCATATGATCTGTCATTTTCATATCTCCGAATTTAGCTCCAAATCTTACCTTCGATGGAACGAGGTACGGGGCCTGTGACATACTTTCCATACCGGCTGTTACCACCAAGTTCGCTTCTCCCGCCATTATGTCAGTTGCGCCTATCATGGTGGCTTTCATTCCACTTCCACACACCATGTGGACGGTAAAAGCGGGAACTTCCACGGGAATTCCAGCGTAAATTGAGGCTTGGCGCGCTGGCCCCATTCCTTGACCGGCGATGAGTACGTTTCCGACTATCGTTTCATCCACTTCCTTTGGATCTATTTTTGCCTGTTCCATGGCGGCTTTTATAGCTTGAGCTCCGAGCTTTGGCGCTGGAACGTCTTTCAAGCTACCACCGTAAACTCCTATGGCCGTCCTTTTCGCACCGATGATGTAAACTTTTCTCATCTTCATTCCTCCTCACATCTTCTGAAATTAAACTACCAGTCCTCCATCTACACCGAGCACTTGACCGGTTATATACGAAGCCTCATCAGAGGCAAGAAAAAGGTACGCATTCGCTATCTCGTTCGCTTCTCCCATCCTTCCGAGTGGAGTTTTTGAATTCATGTAATCTATAACTTTCTGGGGAACTTTGGAAGTCATTGGGGTTTTTATGAAGCCAGGCGCTACAGCGTTTACCCTTATGTTGTATCTCGCGAATTCTTTTGCCCACGTTTTCGTCATTCCTATAACTCCGGCTTTCGAAGCAACGTAATTCGTTTGTCCTATGTTTCCGTACACTCCCACCACGGACGAAGCGTTTAGGATAACGCCGCTTTTTTTCTCCATCATGTGAGGAACTACCGCTTGGGTAACGTTGTACACACCTTTCAGATTCACGTTTATGACGGCGTCAAAATCTTCTTCTGGCATTTTCACCAAAAAATTATCTTTTGTTATTCCAGCGTTGTTCACGAGAATGTCTATTCTTCCGAGATCGTCAACTATTTTATCCACGATCTTCTTCACTTCATCGTGCTTGGATACGTCCATTTTGTAAGGATGATACGCTTTTGGAAATTCCTCACTGGCTTTTTTCAAGTTTTCTTCGTTGAAATCACACGCTGCCACTACCGCCCCTTCTTCTATAAACCTCTTAGCGGTGGCCAATCCTATTCCACTCGCTGCCCCTGTTATAAGGGCTACTTTGCCTTCCAACCTCATCTAAATCCCTCCATTTTTTGGTGTGAATTCCTCTTTTATGTTATCACCAAATCGTTCTGAAACAAACAGGTACTTTTAAAACTCGCCACCATACAGAGTTGGATTTTGTAAATTTCATTTCGATTAAGTGGGTGTTGACATTTTTGAAATTATGTTTTATAATTTTGGTGAAAATATTTTTCATAATAAAAATTAAAAAGGAAAAATTCCCACACGGGATGCAAAAAAATCAAGGAGGGACAAAAGATGAGAAAAAGTCTATTGGTGATCGCGATACTCACGTTGGTGATCACGGGATTATTTGCCCAGAGTATAACTTTCTGGACAACGGAAACTGAGAGCAACAGGATGCAACGCATACAGGCGTTGGCAACGATTTTCGAAGCCAAAACGGGTATACACGTTACAGTTGTACCAGTGCAGGAAAATGACCTGTTTTCAAGACTCGCAGCCTCCAAAGCGGCTAACACACTCCCAGATATAATGGAAGCCGGAATAGAACCCCTTGTGTTGCTTGGTTCAGAGGGACTTATGGATACACAATTGAATGCTAAAATCATAAACGATTTTGGAGATATATATGCGGGAGTTAAAAAACTTCTTTACGCTGGGAACGGAGAATATTACGGTATTCCCTTCCACGCATGGGTTCAAGGAATATGGTATCACAAAGATTGGTTTGAAAAGGCCAATTTGGGAGATCCAACAACGTGGTACAACATTCTTGAAGCTGCCAAAAAGCTCAACGATCCATCAAATGGTGTGTACGGCATAATTCTTCCAAAGAAAGCCGACGCTTACGCTGAACAGGTTTTCACCGAAGTCGCTTTGGCCAACGGTGCAAGGCCATTTGATGACAAGGGCAACGTAACTTTTGACACTCCTCAAATGATTCAGGCTTTCAGATTTTACAAAGAACTGGGGCAATATTCCATGCCAGGCTTTACGACGGTTTTAGACGCGTTGAAGGGATATCTTTCCGGAAAGGCTGCCATGATCTTCTATTCCACTTACATAATGGATGATATAGCCATTCAAGATGTGCAAGAATCGAGGATACACAGCTTTGATCCGCAACTCGTCAACAAAACGGGATTCGCCAACAAAATGGTGAATGTGGACACCTCTTCTTACGGTCAAGTTGTGGGCCTTGGTATATTGAATTCTTCAAAGAATAAGAACGCAGCCGAAGAATTCGCCAAATTTTTGATGACAGGAGATAATTACATTTATTGGTTACACATGGCTCCAGGTGGAATGAATCCAACCAGAAGAAGCATCGCAACGAATCCGAAATTTTTGGATAATCCAGTTCTCAAACGTTACGGTGCTCAGAAGATCGCCAACATAATAGCCGCTCTTGATAGCATCGAAAGGTTCGATTTTTACAAAGGGAAAGTTGTCACCAAAATGTCAAAACTTTCCGCGAATTTCGTTATAGGCAAAGCCATAAACTTGATGTTCGCAAATGATTGGACCCCAGAAAAAACCGCACAATGGGCTCAAAAAGAGGCTGAAAGAATTCTTTCCAAATGATCTTTCAAATGGGTGGCCGTTATACACGGCCACCTTTTTGTTAAACGCAAACGACATTAAAAAAACGTGGTGAGAGAATATGAAAAATTACGCTGTTGGTACTCTTGAACGAAGGACGGCCATACTGGGATGGAAACTCATAGCTCCGACGGTGGTAATAATATCCCTTTTAATACTTTATCCAGCGTTTTACAACATATACTTGAGCTTTTTCAAGGTTTCCCTTAATCCAGCTGTTCCAAACAAATTCGTAGGTCTTAAAAATTACATGGGCCTTCTCAGCGACCCGCTTTTTTGGCGATCTTTTTGGATAACCATCGCTTTCACACTCACAACCGTTGTTGGAAGTATGTTGATCGGACTTGGTGTGGCCATAATGATGAACAGAAACTTTCCGGGTCGTGGCATTGTAAGGGCGTTGATCCTACTCCCATACGTAACACCACTCATATCAAGTGTTTTTGCGTGGAAGTATATCTTTCTTCCTCTTAACGGTCCACTCGTTCAACTTCTGGCTTCGTTACATCTGATGAATGCTGGAACGGATATAATAAACAATCCGAACAACGCGTTTGTAGTGGTGAGTTTTTTCAACATATGGAGAAATTTTCCGTTTGTTTATCTCATGATTTTAGCCAGGTTGCAATCAATTCCATCTTCCCTTTACGAAGCCGCGGAAATGGATGGAGCCAACTGGTGGAGGAAGTTCACCAACGTTACCCTTCCAGAACTTTACTTCGTTATGGCTTCGGTTGCCTTGTTAAGGGGAATATGGAATTTTTATAAATTCGATGAGGTTTACCTCTTATCCAAATTCGCTGGAACTTTACCCATTTACATCTACGATACGGCGTTTGCAGGCATTCCGCATCAAGGAGTCGCGGCATCCGCGGCGACCATCCTTTTCGTGATAATGATAGGACTTATCACCTTGTACGTAAAGAAGGTGCTGAAATGGTAAGAAAGAAAAATTCATGGAAAGTTGTCGGCTTTTACATTTTAATAGCGATACTTGTGACGTTCGTTTTTTATCCTTTTGCTTGGATGCTGACGATATCTTTCAGATACAACATAGATGCGTTGAAGCCGGGATTTTTTCAAAAGTTCACCCTTACGCAGTACGAAGAGCTTTTTGGTTTGAAGCGTTCAATTAGGCAGCAGCTTTCTGGAGAGCAAAAGGAGCTTTACGATCTCGCTCAAAGTTTGCCAAAAGATCAACGTGAAGCCGTCTTGAAAAAGATATACGCCGAACAGAGAAAAAGCCAATTTCCATTTCTCAAATATTTCAGAAACAGTCTTTTTCTGGCTGGTGTGGCGGCTTTGCTGAGTCTTATAGTTTCGATATTTGGAGCGTACTCTTTCAGTCGAATAAAGTATCCAGGACGCGCTACCATTCAACGTGGAGTGCTCTTGGTTTATCTGTTTGGTGGAACAATACTGATGGTCCCTCTGTATCAGATATTTGCGAAAATAGGCATGACATCCAATCCAACTCTGGCGATGATATCGCTGCTCATAATATACATGCTTCAAACTTTGCCGGTTTCGCTGTACATGTTGGGAAATTATTTCAGAACGATACCTTATTCAATAGAAGAGGCCGCGATAATAGATGGATGTACTCGTATTGAGGCCATCTGGAGAATAGTCGTTCCCCTTTCTCTTCCAGCTATAGTAACGGTGTACATTTACTCTTTCATGATAGGATGGAATGAGTATCTTTTCGCTTCCATATTCATAAGGCCATTTCCCTCATATTACACTTTGCCAGTCGGCTTAAGTGAGCTTTTCAATTCTCAGCATGCCATCTGGGCCAAGATGATGGCAGCCTCGGTGATAACCGCCATACCAGTTGTGGCTTTGTTTATGGCCATGGAGAAATATCTTACCGCCGGATTCACCGCCGGTGGTGTCAAAGAATAAGGAGGTAAAACGATGTTTTACATGGTCCCAAAACACGTTGAAGAAGTGATAAAAGAATTAAGAACGAAAAAATACGATATAGTCGTCGGAATACCAAGCTACAACAACTCAAAAACCATTGCCCATGTTGTTGAAATGGTAGACGAAGGAATAAAAAAATATTTCGATGGAAAAGGATTGATAATAAATTCCGATGGAGGTTCAAAGGATGGAACATCAGAAGCCTTCTACTCTGTAAAAACCACTTCTCAAAAACTTTCCTTTATTTACACTGGAGTGGCGGGAAAGGGAAGTGCGATGGGAAGTGTTATGGAAATTTCAAAATTCTTGTCCGTTCCGGTTACGGTTTTCGTCGATTCGGATTTAAAAAGCATAGAACCGTGGTGGATCGAAAGACTTACATCGCCGATAATTCAAGGAAAGGCCTCGTACGTCAGCCCGTACTACATTCGGCACAAATACGACGGCACCATAACCAACAACATCTGCTATCCCCTCACCTCTGTACTCTACGGACAAAAGGTTAGACAACCAATCGGTGGAGATTTTGGAGTGAGCTTGGAAATGGTAAACAAATACCTTTCGAAACCACGTGAAATATGGAAAAGCGATGTTGGCAAATTTGGGATCGACATATGGATGACGACGACCGCCATTTGTGAAGGCGAAAAGCCTTTGTGGCAAGCCGCTTTGGGGGTTAAAATTCACGATGTCAAAGATCCAGGAAAGCAACTCGGACCCATGTTCAAACAAGTTGTTGGCACTCTTTTCATTTTGATGCAAGAATACGAAGAAGTGTGGAACAAAAATGAAAAGAAAATACGTAACGCACCGATATACGGAGAAATTCCCGAAGTCGTTCCTGAAGCTGTTAACGTGGATTTGGATAATTTGAGAAACGCGGCCAAGAGCGGTGTTGAAGAGCATTGGAACTTCATATCTTCTTATTTTTCAAAAGAAATGCTAACGGAGTTAAAAGATTGCAAAAAAAATGGTAAACTTGAAAGTGATAAATGGGTAAAAGTTGTCTACGAATACGCGAGCCTTTACAAAAGAGAAGAGTTAAGGGAAGAATTGATAAAATCTTTGGTTCCTCTTTACTTTGCGAGAGTGGCGGATTTCGTGGAGAAAACGATGAACAAATCCAATGAGGAAGCTGAAGGATTGATAGAAGAACAATTGAAAAAGTTCGAAAGTCTGAAACCGTATCTTATCGAGAGGTGGAATAGTTGATAATAACGCTTATTCAAGGGATGTACAATTCTTTGAGTGATTCGGAAAAACTCGTGGCCGATTATGTGATGAAAAGACCTGATGACGTTATACACTACAGCATAACGGAATTTGCCATGCATTGTGGTGCCAGTGAAGCAACGATATATCGTCTTTGCAGAAAGATAGGTTTTGAAGGTTATCAACAGTTCAAAATAACGTTAGCACGTGAACTCAGCGTTCCAGTTGAAGAGGAAATCTCTTTGGAAAAGATCACGAGCTTTCATGATTTCATGAAATACGTCATGGAAGAGGACATCTCCATACTGCAGGAAACCACGAATCTTCTAAAAGCGGACCTGATTCAAAAAGCCGTTGAGGCTATAGTGAAAGCCGATAGGGTGCTACTCTTTGGCGTTGGAAGATCAGCGGCCATAGCTCAAGATGGAAGTTTAAGGTTCTCACTTTTGGGAATCCATGCTTCGAGTTACAGTGATCCGCACGCGCAAGTTATGATCGCCTCAAGTTTGACGAATTTGGACGTCGTGATAGGCATAAGCCACAGTGGTATGATAAGGGACATAGTCAAATCGATGGAGGTTTCGAAAGATAACAAAGCCACCACCATAGCGATAACAGCTGGCATAAATTCACCGATAACGCAGGTGTCGGATATAGTGCTTTACTGTGCAGCAGGCAAGGAACGCATAGGAGGATTTTTTGACAGCCGCATAGGCGAATTCAGCGTGATAAACGTTTTATACCGTTCTCTCATATTGGCAAAAAAAGAAAAATTAAATCCTCATCTTACCAAATTGTACGAGAAAATTCTTAAACCTAAAAGATTTTAAGACTTACCTATCAGGGTAAAGAGAGTTTTTAACTTAACGTTATTGAGAGTTTTGTAAAAATTAAGGGAGAGATCCTAAAATTTATATTTTCACCTCCCCCACTTAAAGTATCACAATGTCATCCTTGTTACAAAAAGCCGCCACATACGTGGCGGCATAAATTGTTTTTGATTTGGTTACTTCATCATCAGCAACGTGACGACTACTCCTATTAACGCTGCTGAGACTATCCATGGTATCACCGATATATTCTCGTTGTTGGCGTGAGTAAGTGTTTCTGCCGATTTGTAGTATTTTGAAAGATCCACTGTAGGAAAGCCATTTATTTCATCGTTATGGAGCCATATCATTTCGTTCGAAGCGTGCATAGCACCGGCTGTATCGAATCGTCTATTCACCTTCCACATTCCATCTTCATAAGTTACAGAGGAAGCAAAGACTGGCGCTATCCCGTACTTTCCTCCTGCCATTGGTGGTACGGGTAAAGATGGATATCTGAAGAATATTTTTGGTTCATTTTCGTATTCGAAAGGACTTTTTGCAATTTGTAAAGGTGGAGCAGATTGTTAAAGACCCGCTTTATCCACAACATTTTCAAAGAAGCTTACCAAAGTTTTTCCAGCTTGTTCACCAAATTTGTCGTTCTCAAAAAGCAAAAGTTCGTTGAGTGTGCCAACTATGACAGCAACGTCGTCTACCGAATAAGTGCTTTGACTGTTGAAAAAACCCTTGGAAAAATCGAAATCTTTAAAGAAGTCTGAGGCGATTTTATTTATAGCTTCAACATCGTTCATCTTCAAAACTCTCTTAGCCTCTATAAGACCAGCTAAAGAGTATGCTCTCTGAGTGGCGTTAGAAGGATTCATGGCTTTAAGATTGTTGAAAAGAGAAAAGATTCTTACGGCCGCATCCTTTTTGTTTTTCTCGTTGTCGGTTGAAGAAGCGTACCAAATCAGCGATTGTATGGCAAGAGATTTTTCTTTGAAGGTGGTAAGTTTTTCATCTTTCGTCATTTTAGACAATTCATCTGCAGCTTTTTGAAACATTCTTGATGCTTGAACGTCTTTATACCTGTTTGTTTTACTGTTGGGAATTTTGTCAACTTTCAGCAAATTCGATAGATCACTTAAAGCCCACATCATCAGGTAATCTCCACCATTTGAAAGATCAAATTCGTTTTGATGATTTAAGAAGTAGCTAGCTTGCATTTTCGCTCCGAAATCCATGATCATTCCGACGAATCTCCACTGCGCACCGAAATTGTCCTTTGCACTTCCAAAATGTTCATCGTGGTGAAACTGCTTTGCCCATTCTACTTCTTTTATTATTGTAAAACCACTTGCCAAACCAGTGAAAATTTTATTAAACGTTTTTGGATTCCATCTTTGCGTTTTAAAATCACTGGCTACGAATTTAGAAATGTAGTGAGGATCCCCCGAAACGTAAACGTTTCTCAGAAAAGCCGGGTTTTTAGGCATAACCACGTGATCTCCGTCACCGTAAGCGGTTCCTTTTTTCATCGGATCAAAATCTGCGTCTACCGATTTTAAAGCCTTCATCATCGTTGCCATGTCTGGCATGAACATTTCACCCATTCCAGATCTCATAACCAAATTGCCTAAATTGTATCTGGAATACCAGTACCCTTCTTCCATTGCTGACATTTGATTTAACAGCCCTGTTGCCAGCATCGAACTACTAGCCACAGTTAAAATCATCGCTACCGATAAAAAAATCAAAATCTTGTTTTTAAACATCATTTTTCCACCCTTCGTATTTTTTGTTTTTGCGCGCAATTTGTACCCTTCGTTAAATAAGACTAAAATAGTCTAGAAAAATTCAATTTGAATTCAATAACTCGATGTGTGCGTCAACCTTACAAGCCAATGGTTTTTGACAAACATGCATCTCTTTTCAAACGATAATGGAATTTTTTTGAAAATCTCATCCTAGATCTTCTCTTTCTATCATGCGTACAACCGAAGGTAATCCTGAACCGACCGTAGGTCGTCCCGGACCTGATCCGGGATCTCGTTTTTGATTCAGAATCTCATCCTTATCCTATGAGATTCCGGGTCGTAGCCCGGAATGACGTTAAGGTCAAAGACTCTTATCAACGAGTCGTAGGCCGCAATGACGAAAAAGTGAGTGGTAACAAGTAAGAAGTAAAAGCGCATCGCAAGTACAAAAATGAAAATGCCACCTGCCATTCACTACAGACCTACACGCTACGTGCCGATTTTTACTTGTCTTGACGAAAGCTTCAAGGGGAATTTGAAATCCTGAAGTTAACGCGTTCAAATTAGTTTTACACGAGGTGTTGTTAATTCTTCAACATTCACGCCGGATCTTTGTTTCACGATTTTTAATTACTTTCAGCCGCCACATGAGTAAGTTAACTTTAAAAACAATTAAACTTGACAAATAAGTTTCTAAGGTGTAAAATCGAAAAAAGTGATTTCTTTTTTTGCAAAGGAATGAGACTTATGAGAATATGCCGTCTTTTTGTAAATAATTATGGCTATTACTATCGCCTTACCCGATTTGTGTAGAGTAAGGCTTTCTAGCTTTATGTCTGCAAATCGGGATTCCGAAGTGGGAATCCCGATTTTTTATTAGGAAGAAGGGAGATGACAACA
The DNA here is from genome assembly GCA_964503355.1 of uncultured Mesoaciditoga sp. Taxonomy (GTDB): domain Bacteria; phylum Thermotogota; class Thermotogae; order Mesoaciditogales; family Mesoaciditogaceae; genus Mesoaciditoga. The sequence continues at coordinate 4,991 of CAZCZS010000041.1, read as the reverse complement.
TGATAGTCGTTTTAAAGGCCAACAGCAAGGAAGAGGAAATAAAAAAAGTCGTAAGCTTGGCGAAAGAGATGGGATTCGATGTTAATCTTTCGCGCGGAGCGGAAAAAACCATCGTTGGGATAATAGGTGATAACGTTTACGAGAGAAAAGAAAATTTCGAATCTTTGGAATGCGTCGAAAAGGTGATAGAAGTACTAAAGCCATTCAAACTCGTTTCGAGGGAATTCCACCCAAGCGATACGATCATAGAAATCGAAGATGTGAAAATAGGTGGCGACAACTTTGAATTTTTCGCCGGCCCATGTGCTGTGGAATCCTTAGAACAGATGGATGAAGAAGCGAGTTTTTTATCTTCGCTCGGCGTCAAAATATTGAGAGGAGGAGCGTTTAAACCTCGCACATCCCCCTATTCTTTTCAAGGTCTTGGAGTTGAGGGATTGAAAATAATGAGAAAAGTTGCGGACAAATACAACATGAAGGTGATCAGCGAAATGATGTCGGTGGAAGATTTCGAAATTTTCGAAGATTACGTCGATATCATCCAAGTGGGAGCAAGAAATATGCAAAATTTCAAACTTCTTGAAAAACTTGGAAATTCGACCAAGCCAATTTTCTTAAAAAGAGGGTTCATGTCCACCATAGAAGAGTGGTTACTCGCCGCAGAGTATCTTTTTCACCATGGAAACGAAAAAGTTATTCTTTGTGAAAGGGGCATAAGAACATTTGAAAAATACACCAGGAACACGTTGGATATATCGGCTGTGCCGCTTATTAAGATACTTTCTCATCTTCCAATTATCGTTGATTTAAGTCATTCTACCGGTCGTAGAGATCTCATACCTCCGTTGTCAAAAGCTGTTGTCGCAGTTGGTGCAGACGGAGCGATGATAGAAGTTCATCCAAATCCCGAAAAGGCCCTTTCCGATGGTCCGCAAAGTCTTAATTTCAAAGAATTTGAAGAGGTGTACACCACCAGTATGAAGATTCTAAAGGTAATGGGGGTGAAAGAATGAAGATAAAACCCGCAAACAAAATAAGGGGTACCGTGGTGGTACCGGGTGATAAATCCATAACTCATAGGGCTTTCCTTTTTTCCGCCATGTCAACGGAGAAGTGTGTTATACATGATCCTTTGATCTGTGATGATACTCTCAGGACTTTACACCTTATAGAAGCTGTGGGAGCAAAGATAGATGAAGAAAATGAAAAAATAACCATAACACCTCCTGATAAATTCATCGAACCATCTTCACCGATATATTGTGGTAATTCTGGAACAACCGCGAGGATAGGAATGGGACTCTTGGCAGTTCAGAACATTTTTTCAATTCTATGGGGAGATAAATCTCTTTCCAAAAGACCTATGAAAAGAGTGGCCAAACCTTTGAGAATGTTGGGAGCGAAAATAGATGGAAGAGGGAACGCATCGAATTTGCCTTTTTCTATTCGTGGAGGAAATCTGAAAGGCACCCTTTATGAATCTGAGCTTTCAAGCGCTCAAGTCAAATCTTCTTTTATATTTGCAGCGTTGGGGGCAAATGGAGATTCCACTTACATTGAGAAGGTGAAAAGTCGCGATCACACGGAGAGATTCTTATCACAGTTTGGTATCGTTGAAATCAACGCTAACGGTGTAAAAATTCATCCATCGCGATTGCCACCTTTCACTCAAAAGATAGTTGGTGACTTTTCATCTGCTTCCTTCTTTTTGACGTTAGGGGTCATACATCCAAACGCACATTTAAGACTGGAAAGAGTTGGAGTTAATCCAACGAGAACTGGATTTTTAAACGTTTTGAAAAGAATGAACGCCAACTTAAAAGTTGAAAATTTCGTCGATGACGTGGAACCTCAAGCGGATATCGTGGTTGAAAGTTCGAATTTAACGGCCACTCAAGTATCCCCTTTTGAAATTCCAGCGTTGATAGATGAAATTCCTTTGATAGCCCTTTTAGGCGTATTTGCCCGCGGTGAAACGATTGTGAAAGGAGCATCGGAACTTCGAAAAAAGGAAAGTGACAGAATAAAGGCAACTGTAAACGTTTTGAAAAAAATGGGAGCCGACATAGAAGAAATGAACGATGGTTTTTCAGTTCGTGGACCTTCAAAGTTGAAATGGGCGAAAGTAAATCCATTTTCAGATCATCGAATAGCTATGCTTGCCAGTGTTGCCGGGGCATGCTCTGAAGGAGTTGATATAGAAAACTCTAAATGTGTTTGGGTGAGCTATCCTTCATTTTATTCCGATTTGAAGAAGGTGATGAAATGATAAAAATTTTAACCTCAGGAGATTCACACGGTTACGGTTTGTTTGGGATAGTCGAGGGGTTTCCGGCCCATTTTGAAATTGATGTTTCCAAAATAGATGAAGCTTTATTTTTAAGGCAGCATGTTTATGGACGTGGTAAAAGAATGAGTTTGGAAAGCGATCACGTTCAGGTTCTGTCGGGACTTTGGCAAGGTAAAACAACTGGTGCGCCCTTGACTTTTTTTATAAAGAACAAGTCCACCACACCACCAAATGAAGAATCATCTGTTCCACGACCAGGTCATGCTGATTTTGCTGGAATGGTGAAATATCTTTTTCAAGACAGTCGAATAACAACTGAACGCGCTAGCTCCAGAAGAACGGCCATGGATGTGGCTATCGGAGAAGTGTTCAGACAAGCCCTTGAAAAACTGAAAATAAAGGTTTGGTCTTACACAGTTGAAGTTGGAGAGGTAAGAGCAAACGTTGATGGAGTTTTTCAAAATCTTTCTCTAAAAGACCATCCACTCCTTTGTCCTGAATCCAAGGCGGAGAAAAAGATGATGATAGAAATAGATAGGGCATTCACCCAAGGATACACTTTAGGAGGAAAAGTGAAAACATTTGTGGAAGGGTTACCAATTGGTATTGGAACTTTTAATTCATACGAAAATCGTATTACCAGCGTACTCGCAAGGGCCCTGTTTGATATTCCCTCTGTGAGAGGCGTTGAATTTGGAGATATAGAAAAGACCTACGTTCTTCCGGGAATCCAATACATGGATGAAATAGAGACCAAAGGTGTGAGAGCGACAAATCACGCTGGTGGTATAGAAGGTGGAATGGCGAATGGTGAAAGAATTGAGATTGTGCTTCTTGTGAAGGCCGTTCCGACTCAGCGCAAAAGTTTGAAAAGCATCGATATGAAAGACGGTAAAGAAGCGCGTACTTCTTACGTGAGATCGGATACGTGTGTAGTCGGGGCGATCTCCGTCATATCCACTGCCAAAGTTTCAACGGCGATTTTCAGAGAATTGATCGAAGAGTTTGGAAGTTCAACCTTTTCAGAATTGGAAGAAAGAGTGGAAGATTACAGAAGAAAGCGTGTGATTCCCCAATGAAAATCGTTCTTGTTGGGATGATGGGTTCTGGAAAAAGTGAAATAGGTAAGAAGGTAGCGGGTGTTCTGGGATTAAAACATGTGGACATGGACGAAGAATTCGAGAGAAAGAATGGTCCTATATATGAGTTCTTCAAAAAATACGGTGAAAGGGAATTCCGAAAAAGGGAAAGCGAATTACTCAAAAAAATCTCAAAATTGGAAAATACGGTCATCTCAACCGGAGGTGGCGTTGTAGAGGATGCTGAAAACAGACGTGTATTGTCAACGATGACGACATTTTACCTTCGCTCTTCAGTGGAAATTTTGTGGAACAGAGTTAAAGATAGTAAGAGACCGTTAGCCAAAAATAAAGATGATTTCCTTACTCTATTCGAAAAGAGAAAGGGATTTTACGAAATTTTCAAAAAGATCGACACTGATGATTTAAGCGAGTGGGAAGTGACGGCTAAAATCGTGAGTGCAACGCTGAAACCATTATCATCTGAGAAATTCAATTCTTTTCAGAGGTTAATAATTCATGATGATTTTTCGTTTCCACCATCCGATTTGACAGTGATCTCAGAAAACGTCAAGAGGATATGGAAGATCGATGGAATAGAAGTAAAGGATGGTGAGAAATTAAAGAAGATGAAATGCGTTTCACATCTTTGGAAAACCTTCTTAAAATGCAATTTGACGAGAAATTCCAAGATAAACGTCGTGGGTGGTGGAACCGTTACAGATACCGTGGGCTTTGCCAGCCAAACTTTCATGAGAGGAATGAGTTTCAATCTTATTCCCACCACCTTGCTTGGAATGGTTGACGCCGCAATAGGGGGAAAATTTGCGATCAATTTCAGTGGAGTCAAAAATCTCGTGGGAACGTTTGGAAAACCGGATGTCTTCGTAAATCCTCTTTTTTCCATAAGTTTGAAAGACGAAACGTTCAAAGAGGGAGTGGTTGAAGCGTTGAAAACGGGGGCGGTGTACGATAAGGAGCTTTTCGAACATGTGGAGAAAAATCTTGATAAAATTTTAAAGAGGGACTACGTAAGCCTTCGAAAACTCATCACACTTGCTGCCAAAGATAAATTGGAGATAGTGGAAAAAGATCCTTACGATAACGACTTCAGACACATTTTGAACTTCGGTCATACAATAGCACACGCTTTAGAAAGTACCAGCAAGAACAGAATTTCTCATGGACATGCCGTCGCCGTTGGAATGAAATTAGAATCTCAAAAGTTCAGTCCTTCTGTAGCTCAAAGAATAGAAAACGTTATCCAAAAATTAGAATTTGAAGATGTACCATCTTCTTATCTTGTCCATCTCACATCTTGGATGAGTAAAGATAAAAAA
>CAZCZS010000041.1:0-272 GCA_964503355.1 uncultured Mesoaciditoga sp. | reverse complement strand
CGAGGGAAGGTACATAATCATTCCCGTTATAGAAGAAATAGGGAAATCTCATCTTGAAAAAATAGAAGTCAATATGCTTTGATTCATTTACTCATCCTGAACGTTAATGTTACAATGAGTATTTATCAATGAACATCGCTTTTCGAGCGATAAGAGATTTTTTTGAAGATGTCATCCTGGATCTTCTCTTTCTGTCATGCCGTACCAACCGAAGATCATCCTGAACCGACCGTAGGTCGTCCCGGACCTGATCCGGGATCTCGTTCTCACTT
>CAZCZS010000040.1:0-15957 GCA_964503355.1 uncultured Mesoaciditoga sp. | reverse complement strand
TTCGCTTTTCAGTCTTATCATTTAGTGCCACCTACTATATTCAACAACATTTCTCTAACTTTTTCTACACTCAAAGTACCATCTACTGTAAAAAGAACGTTTCGATCTCGATAATAATCTATTACAGGCTTTGTCATCTCCGTGTATATCCTGTAGCGCTCTCTCACCGTTTCCGGTTTATCATCATCTCTCGTGACAAGTTTAACGCCGCATACGTCACAAATTTCATCACGCTGAGGAGGATTGGATATCATGTTGTATATGCGTCCACAGGCAGGACATACGCGACGCGCCGAGAGTCTTTCGACTATAACCTTTTCCGGAACTTCAACGTATATGGAATATTCCACCCTTTTGTCGATCGAATTCAACAATTCGTCAAGCGCCTTTGCCTGTGAGAGAGTTCGCGGAAATCCATCAAGGATGAATCCATTTGCCACGTCGCCACGAGAAAGCCTTTCTTTTATTATGTCTATCATCAAATCATCCTGAACGAGCTTGCCGCTCTTGATGATTTCTTCAACTCTTTTGCCCAACTGTGTTCCCGATGATATTTCTTCTCTTAGCATATCTCCCGTTGAAATGTGCGGGATACCGAATTTCTGAGACAGGAACTTAGCCTGTGTACCTTTTCCCGCACCGGGAGGACCCATCATCACTATGTTCATCACATTCGTCCCTTTAATCTTCCTTTTTTGATAAATCCTTCGTAGTGCCTCATTATAAGGTGAGCTTCCATCTGTTGAACGACATCCAGGGCAACTCCAACCGCTATCATCATACCCACGCCACCGACGATGTATTGAGCGCTCGCCACACCAACGACTGCGGAGGTTAAGTTCGGTAACAACGCAATTCCCACAAGTGCCAAAGCTCCAACGAATGTCACTCTGGTTAAAACTTTGGAAAGATACGTTTCCGTCGGTCTGCCGGGTCTAATCCCGGGAATAAATCCCCCGTATTCTTTGATGTTATCGGAAACTTCATGGACATCAAAGGTTAAAGCGCTGTAAAAGTACGTGAAGAAGAAAACCAACAAAGCGTAAGTTGTGATGTACAAAATGGAATTGAATCCAAATATTCGTTCAAGGGTGTAATTTTTGGCGAATTGCGCTATCATCGCTGGAATCATAACTATGGCCACGGCGAATATTATAGGAATAACTCCACCCTGGTTTACCTTTATGGGTATGTAAGTGGATTGACCACCGTACATCTTTCTTCCCACGACTCTCTTGGCGTACTGAACCATAACTCTTCTTTCACCTTGCATTATGTAGATCAATCCAACAACCGTTGCCACGAAGATCAAGGCAAAGAGCGTCCACGCGACTATTCCAATGTTGGATATCACCATTTGACCTATGTAATAAGGATAAGTCGCGACAACCCCGGCGAAGATCAAAACGGATATGCCGTTACCTATTCCTTTATCCGTTATTCTTTCACCAAGCCAAAGTAAGAACATACTGCCCGCTATCATACTCGTGGTAGCGAGGATGATGAAGGTGATTCTGTTCATGCCTGGGGTGATGAAAGCCGGATTTCCAACGGCTATGAAAACAGACATGATCAAGCCTTGAAGTACAGCCAAAACAAGGGTGAGTTCCCTCGTGTATTTTTCTATTTTCTGTCTTCCATGTTCTCCTTCTTTCGCCAATTCTTTAAGAGACGGCATGACCGCCATCAAAAGTTGAAGGATGATGGAGGCGTTTATGTAAGGTGTAACGCTCATCGTGAATATGGACATCTTCCTTACAGCTCCACCGGCAAAAGCGTTGAAAAGGGTAAAAAGACCTCCCCCCGTTCCACGCGTTATGCCTTCAAAGAATTGAGACCATTGATGAAGGTTTATCCCTGGAACCGGAATGTATATTCCCAATCTGAAAACCGCCAACATAGCGAAGGTGAAAAGTATTCTGCTTCTTAATTCTGGGATCTTGAAAGAGTTCTTGAGCGCATTCCACACTTTTATATCACCTCTGTCTTTCCACCCGCCGCTTCTATCTTCTCTTTTGCCATAGCACTGAAAGCATGTGCTTTAACGACAAGTGGTTTGGTTATCGTTCCGTCCCCAAGAATTTTTACCCCATCCTCTATTTTCTTTATAATTCCTTTTTTCAACAACGCTTCAGGAGAAACTTCCTCGTTCTCTTTGAACGTATCGTTTAACTTAGAAACGTTTACAGCCACGTATATCTTCTGATTGAAATTCTTAAATCCACGTTTGGGCAAACGCCTGTATATCGGCATTTGACCGCCTTCAAAACCCGGCCTCACGTTTCCGCTTTTTCTTGAACCTTGCCCTTTTGTACCACGTGTGGCAGTCTTACCGTGACCTGAACTCCTACCTCTTCCAAGCACTTTCTTCTTCTTTCGAGAACCTGGAGTTGGTATTATCTCATTTAGATTCATAGGAAATCCTCCTTACTTGATTTCTTCAACTTTGAGCAAATGCGAAATCTTGAATATCATTCCACGAATCTGTGGAGTGTCTTCAACTTCAACGACACTGTGCATCTTCTTAAGTCCTAAGGCTTTGACCGTCCTTCTCTGATCGTACTTGAAACCTATCGGACTTCTAACCAACTCAACCCTTAACTTCATTCTTTCTCAGCTCCTTCTACAACATCGCCGTGAAAGAGTTGTTTTAAACTTATACCTCTGAGTTTGGCGTAATATTCCGGTGGTTTGATCTCGTCAAAAGCCTTGAAAACGGCTCTTAACATCGTCAACGAGTTCGCAGAACCTAGTGATTTACACAAAACGTTTTTTATACCGGCAAGTTCCAAAGCGGGTCTTACGGTGGTACTTGATATTATACCGGTTCCAGGCGCGGCGGGTTTGATGAGCATCTTAGCGGCATCGTATTTAACCAGAATCTCGTGTGGAATGGTGTCATTCACCACGGCCACATCGACGAGATTGCGCCTTGCCAAATTCGAAGCTTTCCTTATGGCCGGAACCACTTCTCTCGCGCTCGCAACTCCAAGACCAACTTTTCCCTTCCTGTTTCCAACAACGACTATGGCTCTGAAACTCAAGTTCTTTCCGCCTTTTACAACTTTTACGACTCTTCTGATCTCGACTACGCTTTCTTCAAATTCATCTTGAACTTGAGGTTGACGCGTTTGCCTTTTAAAACCTCTTTTCTGCTCTGGTTTGTTAACATTTCTATTTTCTGGCATCGACTTACCTCCTTAGAATTTCAGACCGCTCTCACGAGCGCCATCGGCTATTTCTTTTATTCTTCCGTGATAGAGAAATCCTCCTCTATCGAAAACGACTTTGGTTATTCCCATTTCAAGGGCGCGTTTTCCTATTTCTTTACCGATGTGACGAGCTGCTGCTTTGTTCCACGTCTTTCCATTCAACGCCTCTTTGATTTCTTTCTCGGTTGTGGAAGCGCTGACGAGCGTTCTGGAATGCTCATCGTCTATGATCTGAGCGTAAGCGTGTTTCCCACTCACAAACACCGCTAATCTCGGTGTTGTCGGTGTGCCTGATATTCTTCTTCTGATGGCCAAATGTCTTTTCAACCTTTTGGCCTTTCTATCAAAAGGCTTGAGCACGACTCTTACCTCCCTTAAGCTTTCTTAACTTCTTTGGTTATGACATGTTCGCCAACATATCTGACACCTTTACCTCTGGCAAATGGCATCGGTTCACGTGTCTTGCGTATGTTCGCCGCTACTTGACCAACGAGTTCCTTACTGGCACCCTTAACCACAACCAACGATGGTCGCGGAACTTCTATCGTGATGCCCTCAGGAGGTTCGATCTTTATCGGATGGGAGTATCCCAACGTGAGGACCAACGTGTTTCCCTGCATCTGGGCCCTGTATCCAACTCCCTGTATTTCAAGTTCTTTCTTGAATCCTTCAGAAACGCCTATTATCATGTTTCTGAGCAAAGACCATCTTGTTCCCAGGAACGCCTTGGCTTTTTTCATCAACCTTGGGGGAAGCTTTACATCTTTGTTCTCTTCCACCCATATCTGATTTTCTTCTCTTCGAAATTTCACGTAAGTGTACTCCATCGAGAATTCACCCAAAGGACCTTTCACGGTTACCTTGTTGGGTTCTATCTTGACGTCAACACCGTTTGGTACGACAATCGGTTTCTTTATAAGACGAGACATTCACTTGCACCTCCACTTACCAAACGTACGCTATAAGCTCTCCACCGATACCAAGAGCCCTCGCTTCTTTGTCTGTAACGACCGGTTTGTCCGGATTTGAAGTCGTCAATATGGCGATTCCCAACCCACTGTTAACGGTTGGTATTTTATCTTTCGAAACGTAAACTCGTCTACCAGCGTGAGAAACCCTAACGATGGAGTTTATCGTTCTCACTTTTGATCTCTTTTTACCATGATACTTCATGTAGATCTTCAATATTCCCTGTTTTCCATCTTCGATGTACCTGTAATCCTTTATGAATCCCTCTTTTTTCAAGATCTCAAGTATGTCTTTTTTTAGTTTGGAAGCGGGTACATCCACTTCTTCTTTGAAAGCCAAATTGGCGTTTCTTATCCTTGTTAACATATCAGCTATGGTATCACTGTACATCTTACACCACCTCACCAACTGGCTTTTCTAACGCCAGGTAGTTTACCTTCAAGTGCCATTTCTCTGAGGCAAACTCTGCAGATTCCAAATTCATTGTAAACGGAATGTGGTCTTCCACATATTTTACATCTCGTGTATTTTCTCGTTTTGTACTTAGGTTCTTTTTTGTTCTTATTTATAAGAGCTTTTCGTGCCATTTCATCACTCCCTTTAAGCATTTCTCCGGAAGGGCATTCCCAATTTTTCTAAAAGTGCCCTTGCCTCTCGATCCGTTTTCGCGCTCGTCACGATGATGATATCCATTCCTTGGGTTCTCGTAACTTCCTCAGGAGATACCTCGGCGAATATCAGCTGTTCTGATACCCCAAGAGAGTAATTTCCTCTTCCATCAAAAGCGTTTGGATTTGTCCCTCGAAAGTCACGAACCTTTGGAAGAGATATGTTGAACAATTTATAAAGGAAATTGTACATTCTTTCCCCTCTTAAGGTAACTTTGGCGCCTACCGGCATACCTTTTCTTATTTTAAAATTGGATATACTCTTCTTCGCATGAGTAACAACCGCTTTTTGACCAGCTATCATGGTGAGCTCTTGAGCGTGTTTTTCTATAACCGCTGGATTTCTCGCTTCGTCTCCAATTCCCATGTTTATGACGACTTTTAGGAGTCTGGGAACGGCCAATCTGTTCTTGTAGCCGAACTCTTTCATGAGTGCTGGGACGACTTCGCGTTCGTAGATTTCTTTAAGAGCTACGGACATTCAAAACCTTCCTCCTTTCACCGAGATCATTCCTTGTCTATGATCTCGTTACATTTCTTGCAGTATCTGACAATTTTGCCGCCCTCGACGACTCTATGACCAATTCTCGTGGGATTTCCACAATTTGGACACACGACTTGAACTTTCGAAACGTATATCGGTGCTTCTCTTTCTATTATTCCGCCTTCCCTTACCGTTGCCGTTGGTCTCTGATGCTTTTTCATCATGTGAACGTTTTGAACAACGACTTTGTTTTCATTTGGAAGAACTCTAAGTACTTTTCCGCGCTTTCCTTTATCTTTACCGCTTAAAATCACTACGGTATCGTCTTTTCTCACGTTTAAGGCATGTTTTCGTTTGTTCACAACTCTCACCTCACAGCACTTCTGGAGCCAGGGAAATGATCTTCATGTAACCTTTTTCCCTTAATTCTCTCGCGACAGGCCCAAAGATCCTTGTGCCTCTAGGCTCGTTGTCTTTCGTGATAAGAACGGCCGCATTGTCGTCGAATCTGACGTATGAACCGTCTTTTCTTCTTATCTCTTTCTTCGTTCTAACGATAACGGCTCTGACTATTTCACTTTTTTTAACCTCAGCGCGCGGGATGGCCTCTTTAACCGTTCCGATAACAACGTCTCCCACTCTACCGAATTTTCTTCTTGAACCACCCATAACTCTTATAACAAGGATCTTCTTGGCTCCGGAGTTATCAGCTACTGTTAAGACGCTTTCCTGCTGAATCATTCTGGAACACCTTCTCCCTTGCTTACTTCTTCTTCTTCAGAAGTCAGGATGTTTCTCTTCAATATTTCAACGAGTTTCCAGCTTTTTTCCTTGCTTATGGGTCTTGTCTCTTCGATCCTCACGATGTCACCTTCATGACACTCATTCTTCTCATCGTGAACTTTGTACTTGGACGTTCTTGTGATGGTTTTACCAAATCTTCGATCACGTATTGTATTTTCAACCGCAACCACTATGGTTTTGTCCATCTTATCACTGACTACTTTTCCAACAAGTCGTTTTTTCATTTTCACCTCTCCTTTCACTCAGAGGTGGCTCTGCTGCCGTTTTTCTTGGTATTTAAGCCGAGCTCTTTCTCTCTTATCAACGTTTTAATTCTCGCGATATCCCTTTTAACTTCTCTTATTTGTGAAGTGTTGTCGAGCTGGGATAATTCCAATTGAAATCTCAATTTGTAAAGTTTTTCCTTTTGTTCCAAGACGAGGTCTCTTAACTCCTCCGCCGTCATTTCACGAAGATCTTTAGCCTTCACATCGATTCACCTCCGAATGACGGTCGCGCAACTATCCTGGTTTTTATCGGGAGTTTGGCAGCTGCCAATCTTAAAGCTTCCAGCGCAAGCTCTCTGCTAACTCCTCCAACCTCGAACATTATCTTACCAGGTTTAACAACCGCCACCCACTTTTCGGGTGCTCCTTTACCCTTCCCCATTCTGCTGTCAGCAGGATGTTTCGTTATGGGTTTATCCGGGAATATTCTTATCCAAATCATACCGTTTCTTTTAAGTTTTCTTGTGATGGCAACACGGCACGCTTCTATCTGTCTGTTGTTTATCCATGCCGGCTCCAAAGCTTTGAGTCCCCACTCACCGAAATTCATTTCGGTTCCGCCTTTCGCAAGGCCTCGCATTCTTCCACGTTGTTGTTTTCTATATTTAACCCTCTTAGGGATCAGCATCTTCAAACCTCCTTATCGACGAGTCAAGCGGATTTAGCTTTGTTTTGCTCACCCGTAAATATCCAAACCTTAACTCCCAAGACTCCGTACTTCGTTTTAGCCACCGCGAAACCGTAATCCACTTTGGCTCTAAGTGTTTGAAGTGGCACCCTGCCTTCTCTGTACCACTCTGTTCTGGCTATTTCGGCCCCGTTTATCCTCCCGCTCACCATTATCTTTATTCCTCGAGCTCCCTTTTTTTGTGCCATCTGAATGCTACGTTTCATAGTTCTCTTGTAAGACGCCCTTTTTTCAATCCTTGAAGCCACGAATTCGGCGGTGAGTTGTGCATCTAATTCGGGCGTTTTGACTTCTTCGATGGAGATGTTTACCTCTCTGTCCGCCGGAACGATCGATTGAATCAAACTTCTTATGTTCTTTATTTCGGCGCCTTTTTTACCTATGAGTATTCCAGGTCTGCCGGTTACTATTGTAACCGTTGCGCGTTTACCGGAACGTGAAATTTTTATTTCAGATATGCCAGCGTGATAATAAGCTTTCTTGACGGCTTTTCTGATCTTCTCATCCTCTATCAAATAGTCGGAATAATTCTTTTCGTTGAACCACGTGGCTTGCCAATCCGTTGATATTCCCAATCTAAAACCCCTTGGATGTACCTTTTGACCCACTTCATTGCACCTCGCTCTCATCTGAAGTTTTTTCTTCCTTCAACTCGTTCTCTTTAGACCTATCGCGTACCACTATCGTTATATGCGACTGCCTTTTAAGAATAAGCGAAGCGCGTCCTCGGGCCATTGGATTCATCCTTTTGAGCCTTGGACCGTCGTCAGCGGTGCATTTGGCAATGTACAAAGAATCAACATCGAGATTGAAGTTGTTTTCGGCATTCGCTATGGCCGAATTCAAAACTTTTTCAACCATTCTCGCACCTTTCTTCGTGGAAAACTGTAAAATTTGGAGAGCCTCGCTGACGTCCTTACCTCTTATGGCGTTCAAAACGGGTCTAACCTTGTAAGGACTTATTTGAAGATATCTCCCAACAGCTTTTGCCTCTATGGGAGGCTGTTTGGAGGCTTTCCTCATTCTGTGAAAAACTGAACGTTTTGGCCTTTTACCATTTTCTGGCATTCAAATCATCCTCCTCATTTCTTCACTTCTCCCTTAGAGGCTCGTTTGTCGGCATGACCGCCAAAACGCCTGGTGGGCGAAAATTCGCCTAGCCTATGTCCAACCATTGCCTCCGTTATGTAAACGGGAATGTGCTTTCTACCGTTATGAACTGCTATCGTATGACCTATCATCTCAGGAACGATCATCGACGCTCTTGACCATGTCTTGATGACCTTTTTCTGTCCCGTTTCGTTAAGAGCCTGCACTTTTTTCAAGAGTTTCAGATCAACGTAAGGCCCTTTTTTGGTCGAGCGACTCACACTTATTTCCTCCTTTCGATCACTTGCCTTCGTTTCTGCGTCTAACTATGAACTTATCAGAGGGTCTCTTTCCTCTGCGTGTTTTATATCCCTTCGCTGGAACTCCCCACGGGCTTTGAGGTATCTTTCCACTCTTGGTTTTTCCTTCTCCACCACCCATTGGGTGATCCACGGGATTCATCGTCATTCCTCTAACCGTTGGCCTTATACCCAGCCATCTCTTTCTTCCAGCTTTACCGTACGATTCGTTGGAATGCTGTTCGTTACCAACGACTCCTATGGTCGCCATACAGGTTTCTCTCACTTTTCGCAGCTCACCAGATGGCATCTTCAACAAAGCGTATCCGGCTTCTCTTGCCATGAGTTGAACGGAATTTCCAGCGCTTCTCGCGATCTTGCCACCCAAACCCGGTTTCAACTCAACGTTGTGCACGAAAGTTCCAACGGGTATGTGTGTTAACGGTAAAGCGTTTCCAACTTTTATTTCCGAATTTGGCCCCGATGTCACGACGTCTCCAACCTTTAAACCTTTTGGAGCCAAAATGTACCTCTTTTCTCCATCAACGTAATGCAGTAAAGCGATGCGTGCACTCCTGTTTGGATCGTATTCGATGGAAAAAACTTTCGCCGGTACATCGAATTTATCTCTTCTAAAATCGATGATCCTGTACTTTCTCTTGTTTCCACCACCCTGATGCCTGACGGTGATTCTACCGTACGAATTCCTCCCAGCTTTTGACTTTAAAGCTCTGGTTAAAGATTTTTCCGGCTTCGATCTCGTTATCTCGGAAAAATCAGAAGAAATCATGTGTCTTCTACCAGGACTGGTGGGTTTATATTTCTTAAGACCCATATGGAGATTCTCCTTTCAGCAATTCGTTCATCAAATTAAGCCTTCAAATTCTTGAATCTTAAATCCTTCTTTCAATTTAACGATGGCCTTCTTGAAGGAACGAGAATACCCTTGCGATCTACCATACCTTTTCGGTTTCCCCTTGTAGTTCATTATCCTTACGTCTTCCACTTCGACGTTGTAGAGCTTTTCTATTGCATCTCTGACTTGGTATTTGTTAACTCTCGAGTCAACTTCAAAGGTGTATGTAGAATTCGCGAATCCAAAAGTCGTTTTCTCGGTGATGATAGGTCTAACTATTACGTCATATGGTGTGAGATCATTTGCCATTGTCATACACCTCCGCTATCTTATCAACCGTTGCTTTCGTTAAAACGAGCCACTCGTGTTTCATGATATCGTAAACGTTTAGGCCATCGACGTTCGTTTTTTCTTTGCCAGGATTATCGGCGATAATAACTTTAACGTTTGGAATGTTGCCGGCGGACTTTTTCACGTTTATCTGCTCTTCCTTCATCGTGTCAAGCACGCATAACGCGTTGAGTTCCGGCACGATTTTTTTAACCACGTTCATAAATTCCTTGGTCTTTGGTTTTTCCATTTCCACTTTTTCGACGACTATCAACTTGTTATCTTTGAATTTCGCGGAAAGCGCGGATTTTATCGCCGCAACTTTCATCTTCTTGTTCAGTTTCTCTGAATAGTCTCTCGGCTTTGGAGGAAATGTAACTCCACCGTGCCTCCATAATGGCGACCTGTTGGAACCCGCTCTCGCACGTCCTGTGTGTTTTTGAGCCCAAGGTTTTCGGCCACCACCAGATACTTCCGCCTTCGTTTTTGCCGACGCCGAACCTTGCCTTCTATCCGCTAACTGCTTGTGAATATACCTGAAAAGCAGATCTCGATTCGGCTCAACGTTGAATATATCGTCGGGCAACGTGACTTTTCCAATTTTTTGTCCTTCCATGTTAAGCATGTCCACTTCAGCCATAGTTATCACTTTCCTCCTCGCACGGCGCTTCTAACGTACACAAGCGATCCTCGAGCACCGGGTAGAGCACCTTTTACAACCAGCAATGAATTGTCCTTATCAACTTTTACAACCTCAAGATTGAGAATCGTTCTGTTAACGTTTCCCATATGCCCGGCCATTTTCGTTCCTTTTAAAACCTTACCAGGATAGGTGTGCATACCTGTAGAACCGTGCCTTGGATATTTCGTACCGTGAGTTCTGTCGTGACCACCAAAATTCCATCTTTTCACGGTACCTTGGTATCCTTTTCCTTTAGTTCTACCGGATACATCCACCATTTCTCCCTCTTCGAAAAGGGACACGTCCAAAACCTGACCTATTTCGTATTCATCCACGTTGTCAACTCTAACTTCTTTTAGATATCTTACCGGTTTTACCCCCGCTTTTTTGAAATGTCCCTGCAGAGGCTTATTGACGTGTTTTTCGTTTACCTCTTCAAAACCTATCTGGATCGCGTTGTAGCCATCATTTTCAACCGTTTTTTTCTGAACAACCACGCAAGGTCCAGCTTTTACAACGGTAACGGGAACGGCTACACCATCTTTGTATATCATCGTCATTCCTATCTTTTTTCCAATTAGAGCTTTCATTCAAAGCACCTCCAGCCGTTCTGTCAAAGTTTTAGTTCCACTTCCACGCCGGCCGGGAGATCCATTTTCATCAACGATTCAACTGTCTGAGGCTGTGTTTCAAGAATATCAATCAATCTTTTATGAACGATCTTCTCAAAATGTTCCCTCGAGTCTTTGTTAACATGAGGAGACCTCAAGACACAATAAACGGTTCTCTCCGTTGGAAGGGGTATAGGTCCTGATACTTTGGCATTTGTCTTTTTAACGGTTTCCACGATCTTCCTTGCGGATTGATCCAGCAATTCATGATCGTACGCTTTTAATTTTATTCGAATCTTGGACTTTGCCATTCAAATAAACCTCCTTCAAAAGAGCAAGGGGGGATTTTTCCCCCTCGCTTGTTCACTCAATTATCTTAGAAACAACACCTGCACCAACTGTTCTTCCACCCTCACGAATGGCGAATCTCATTCCTTCTTCGAGGGCAACAGGTTTGATGAGTTCAACTTTCATGACGGTGTTGTCACCGGGCATAACCATTTCAACGCCTTCCGGAAGTCCGGCGATCGTACCCGTAACGTCTGCCGTCCTGATGAAGAATTGCGGCCTGTAACCCACAACGAAAGCGGTATGCCTTCCACCTTCTTCTTTTTTCAGAACGTAAACGTTGGCTTCAAACTTCGTGTGTGGTGTTATTGAACCTGGTTTCGCCAAAACCTGTCCTCTTTCAACTTCTTCTTTCTTTACACCTCTCAAAAGACATCCGATGTTGTCCCCGGCGATTCCCTCATCGAGCAGTTTTCTGAACATTTCAACACCGGTAACAACGGTCTTTCTCGTGGGTCTCAAACCGACTATTTCAACTTCGTCGTTGACGTGAATCTTTCCACGCTCTACCCTACCGGTAACGACGGTACCACGTCCGGTTATGGTGAATATGTCTTCTATAGGCATCAAGAACGGTTTATCAACATCTCTGACCGGATCCGGAATGTAGCTGTCAACGGCATCCATGAGTTCCAAGACTTTCTTTGCCCACGGATCGTCGATGTTATCGGCTTCAAGAGCTTTGAGGGCGCTTCCGCGAATAACCGGTACTTCATCGCCAGGATATTCGTATTTGGAAAGAAGTTCTCTGACTTCCATTTCGACCAAATCCACAAGTTCTGGATCGTCAACCATGTCCACTTTGTTTATGAAAACGACCATAGCAGGAACGTTGACCTGTCTTGCCAACAGTATATGTTCTCTTGTCTGAGGCATAGGTCCATCCGTTGCCGCGACGACAAGAATGGCACCATCCATCTGGGCGGCACCGGTGATCATGTTTTTGATGTAGTCAGCGTGTCCAGGGCAGTCGATATGGGCGTAATGCCTCTTGTCAGTTTCGTATTCAACGTGAGCGGTGTTTATGGTTATACCTCTCGCCTTTTCTTCTGGAGCCTTATCGATTTCTTCGAATGGAACGTATTCCGCTTCACCCTTTATGGCCAATATCTTGGTGATAGCGGCCGTCAAAGTCGTCTTACCGTGGTCAATATGTCCTATCGTTCCAATGTTGAGATGTGGTTTACTTCTTACGAATTTCTCTTTTGCCATCGAAATTCAACCTCCTTAAATGTTTTAAAGGTTCTTCACCTGTTTAGCACTTTATCCGCAAAATTCTCTGGCACTTCGTCGTAATGAGAAAATTTCATCATGTAAATGGCCCTTCCTTGACTCAACGATCTCAAAACTGTCGCAAAACCAAAGAGCATTCCAAGTGGTGCGTAGGCTTTTATTATACGCGCATTTCCTCTGGTATCAAAGCCGAGTATTTGAGCCCTTTTGGAGTTAAGATCGGCCACGATATCCCCCATGTACTCTTCAGGTGTGGTGATCTCCAGTTCCATGATCGGTTCCATCAATTTCGGTTTCCCTTTGGCGAGTGCTTCTTTCACCGCCATGGATGCCGCTATCTTAAAAGCCATTTCCGAAGAATCAACCTCGTGGTAAGAACCGTCATACAAAGTCGCCTTGACATCCACCACAGGGTAACCTCCAAGGCTTCCAACCATAAGGCCTTCACGCACACCTGCCTCAACGGCTGGGATGTACTCTCGAGGAATAACTCCTCCGACGATTTTGTTTTCAAAAACGATACCTTTCCCTCTCTCAAGAGGCTCGAACCTTATTCTAACATGACCGTACTGTCCACGTCCACCGCTTTGTCTTATGTACTTTCCTTCCGCATCCACTGGCACACTTATCGTTTCTCTATACGCTACTTGAGGACGTCCCACTCTTGTTTGAACGTTGAATTCCCTCTTGAGTCTGTCTATTATTATTTCAAGATGCAGTTCGCCCATTCCGGAAAGAATGGTTTCGCCACTTTCTTTATCCGTCGAAACCCTAAAGGTCGGATCTTCGTCCATCAACTTCGTCAAAGCGGCTTCCAATTTGGATTCTTCGTTTTTACTTTCGGGTTCGACCGCGATCGAAATCACCGGTTCAGGAAATTCTATCGATTCGAGTATGATCGGTTCTTCCTCAGATGAAAGGGTATTTCCAGTCGTCGTCGCCCTTAACCCTATACCGGCAACTATATCTCCCGCGGTAACGTAATCGACATCTTGTCTTTTATCGGCGAACATGAACATCAACCTTGCAACTCTTTCTTTTATGTTCTTGGAAGAATTGTAAACGTAACTTCCCTTCGTCAATTTACCGGAATAAACTCTAAAATACGTCAACTTTCCCACATACGGATCGGACATTATCTTGAACGCCAACGCGCAAAACGGTTCATCCGGTGAAGGATGTCTCTCAACTTCTTTACCGTCTGGAGTCTTACCCTTGATTGGAGGCATATCCAACGGAGAGGGGAGGTAATCCACTATGGCGTCCATCAAAGGTTGAACACCTTTGTTTTTAAAGGCGGAACCGCAAAAAACGGGAACGAATTTGGATTGTATGGTTCCCCTTCTGATCACTTCTTTTATCTTCTCTACAGGCACATCATCGCCGTCCAGATAGAGTTGAAGAATCTCATCATCTATATCCGCAAGCTGCGTCAACATCTCATCTCTCAGTTCTTCAGCTCTTTCACGTAGATTTGAGGGTATATCCGAATATTCCATTTCTATGCCCAAATCATCTTTCCATCTTATGGCTCTCATTTGCACCAAATCTACGACGCCTTCGAATTCATTTTCTGCTCCTATAGGATATTGCACCACCAACGGATTCGCGCCAAGCTTGTCTACCATGGATTTGACGGACATGTCAAAATCCGCTCCCATCTTATCCATTTTGTTCATGAAGGCCAGTCTCGGAACGTTGTACTTGTTGGCTTGCCTCCAAACCGTTTCCGATTGGGGTTCCACCCCGGCGGCCGCATCAAAAACGGCCACGGCGCCATCCAAAACTCTTAGGGCCCTTTCAACCTCAACAGTGAAGTCCACGTGTCCGGGCGTATCGATCAAGTTTACACGACAATCTTTCCAATCAAACGATATGGAAGCGGATGTTATGGTTATTCCTCTTTCTTTTTCTTGAACCATCCAATCGGTAGTCGTGTTTCCTTCATCAACGTTGCCTATGGCGTGCTTTTTACCGGCATAAAAAAGGATACGCTCCGTCGTGGTTGTCTTACCAGCGTCAATATGAGCCATTATGCCTATATTTCTTAGCTTATCGAGTAACAGCGTACGTTCCGCCATTTGCTACCTCACCATCTGTAATGCGCAAAAGCTCTGTTGGCCTCCGCCATTTTCTGAACG
Source organism: uncultured Mesoaciditoga sp. (assembly GCA_964503355.1). Lineage (GTDB taxonomy): Bacteria > Thermotogota > Thermotogae > Mesoaciditogales > Mesoaciditogaceae > Mesoaciditoga. The sequence continues at coordinate 1,277 of CAZCZS010000040.1, read as the reverse complement.
TCTTCTCTTTTCTTGACCGCAGCTCCTGTATTCTCATAAGCGTTCAACAGTTCTTCTGCCAGCCGTTGACTCATCGGTTTACCTTTTTTTGCCCGCGCAGCGGCTATTATCCATCTCACACCGAGGGATGTCCTTCTCGGTTCTTTAACCTCTATTGGAACCTGATACGTGGCTCCTCCTACCCTTTTGGGTCTAACTTCCAAAACGGGTGCGACGTTTTCAAACGCCTTCTTGAAGACCTCTAAAGGATCTTTTCCCGTTTTCTTGGCGATCATATCCATAGCCTCGTAAAATATCTTCTGGGCTTTGGATTTCTTTCCATCCCACATGATCTTGTTTATGAACTTCGTCACCAACACGTCATGGTAAACGGGATCGGGAGTAACGCTTCTCACTTCAGCTCTTCTTCTTCTCATATCACGATACCTCCAAAACTCACGCGCTCTTCTTTGGACGTTTCATTCCATATTTACTTCTCGCTTTTCTTCTTCCTTCAACGCCTTCCGCATCAAGGGCACCTCTGATTATTTTGTATCTGACACCGGGAAGATCCTTAACCCTTCCGCCTCTTACCAAAACGACGGAATGCTCTTGCAAATTATGACCTATTCCCGGAATGTAGGTGGTCACCTCTATTCCGTTTGTTAACCTTACCCTTGCTATTTTTCTCAAAGCGGAATTAGGCTTTTTTGGTGTCTGTGTGGTAACACGCACGCACACCCCGCGCTTTTGCGGATTTCCACCCAACGCAGGCGATTTCGTCTTCGACTTGATTCTTTTTCTTCCTTTTCTTATCAACTGATTTATCGTAGGCATTTGTCGGTTCTGCTGCCTCCTTTCAATTTAACAAATCAACGCGTCTGTATTGTACAACATGAAAGAAAAATAGTCAACTCGATAATCTCACATACTTTAAAAAGTTACTTTTTTTTAAAGAAAAAAGAAAGGGTATTTTCTTTTTAAATCACTCACGCTGTGTGTAAGGGTAACGAAGTTCATTGAAGATGTTGAAAAATGGATGATTAACTCGTGTAAAATAATCAGAGCGAACTAACTTCAGTCTTTTAAACACTCCTCAACGTCGTTGCGGCCTACGAGTTTTTGAACAGAGTCTTTGATCTCAACATCATTGTGGACTTGACGCGCTTGATGGAATCTTTGACCTTATCGTCATTCTGGGCTACGACCTGTTGATAAGAGTCTTTGACCTTAACGTCATTGTGGGCTTGACCCGCAATCCCATTCTTTTGAAGGACGAGATCCTGAATCAAGTTCAG
>CAZCZS010000039.1:0-16043 GCA_964503355.1 uncultured Mesoaciditoga sp. | reverse complement strand
GAAACGCCGTTGACCGCTCTCAGTCCTCTGTTTTCGTTAACGTAGAGGTTCTTGACTTCAAATATCTTATCGCCAACTTTGGCTTTATCTTTTTCAACTCTTAAAAGCACATCACGGCCCACCATCATTCGAGCCAGTTCTTTTGGATTGGTGTTGCTGGTTTTAACAACACCTGTAACCTTTCCAAGTCTCATAACCGTTACCGAATCGGTCACGGCCATAACTTCATGAAGTTTATGTGTTATTAATATGATTGTCTTACCCTGTTCCTTTAACGATCTTAAAACCTTGAAAAGCTCATCCGTTTCTTGTGGTGTTAACACAGCGGTGGGTTCGTCGAGAATCAATATTTCCGCTCCCCTGTACAAAACTTTTATTATCTCCACCCTCTGTTGTGCACCAACAGGCATGTCTTCTATTATGTCATCCGGTTCAACGTACAATCCGAATTTATCTGAAAGATCCCTTATCTCTTTCCTTGCCACATCTATGGCGAAGAATGGACCGCGCGAAGGCTCCATTCCCAACACGACGTTTTCAACGACACTCAATCTTTCAACGAGCATGAAATGCTGATGAACCATTCCTATCTTTGCCCTTATAGCGTCGTTCGGATTTCTTATTTTCGTCTCCACGCCGTTTATATATATTTTCCCGGAGTTTGGATTTATCAAACCGTAAAGTTGGCTCATCAAAGTAGTCTTACCCGCCCCATTTTCGCCAACTATCGCGTGGATCTCGCCTCGCTTCACGAAAAGATCAACGTGATCGTTGGCGAGCACGCCAGGAAATCTTTTTACTATCCCTTCCATGACAACGGCATATTGTGAATAATCTTTTTTCTTTTCGTTCACGAAATCCCATCCTTTCGATTTAAAAGGGTAGGGGATTTTTCCCCTACCTTGAAAATCTTAAAATTTAAAATTGAATGGCTGGTACCTGGAATGACTGGAACGATTCCTTGGTATTTGGAACAACCAATTTACCATCTATTATGGCCTTTTCAAGAACCTTGAGCTGATCCATCAATTTCTTCGGAACGTACTGTTTAGTGTAGGTCATTGGGCTTATACCAACACCATCTTCTTTAAGGCCGAGTACCGTCGTTCCACCCTTGAAAGTTCCTTCAACTGCGGATTTGATTCCATCGAAGACGGCTATGTTCACACGTTTCATTGCGCTTGTAAGAACGTAACCGGGAGCCAAATAATCCTGATCTTGGTCAACTCCTATGGCAAAATGACCAGGACCAGCATCTTTTGCCGCTTCTATCGTTCCAAGCCCGCTCAATCCAGCGGCCGCGAAAACGATATCCGCACCTTCCGAGAACTGACTGTTTGTCATGGATTTTCCGGCTGCCGGATCGTCAAAGCTGCCCACATATCCAGAAAGAACTTGAACGTTTGCACCGTTGAGAACGTTGTAAGTTTCAACACCTGCTTCGTAACCATATTGATATCTCAGCACTGGTGGAATGGGAATTCCGCCTATGAATCCAACTTTTCCGGTTTTGGTAACGCCAGCTGCCAAATACCCTACCAAGAAGGCGCCTTCTTGTTCTTTAAACAGGAAATTCTCAACGTTTGGAGCTTTCACAACACCATCTATGAAGATGAATTTCGTGTTCGGGAATTGAGGGGCAACTTTCGCCAATGCATCTTGCATCATGAATCCAACTGCTATGACGACGTCTGAAACTTGAGCCGCTGCGGTGAGATTAGGAATGTAATCCGCCTGTTCGTAAGATTGAATGACGTTGGCCGTGATACCGAATTTCTTCACCGCCATTTGAACTCCAGCCCAAGCACTGTCGTTGAACGATTTGTCACCAAGACCTCCGGTATCGGTGACGAAGAAAACTGTCAATGCAGCACCTATCGTGCTCATAATGAGCACCAATGCCAACAAAGCTACAACATACTTCTTCATGTTTTTTCCCTCCTTTTTAAGATTTCTTTATACCAGAAAGGCGCGTGTAAAGCGCCTCAAAGGCCACGAAAATTCCCACTGCCATTATTATGAAAACCATTATCTTGTTTGAAGATTCGCCAGGCTGCAATATGTGAGAATAAGTTGGAAAACCATACTCGACAAAAAATTCAACCGCTTTGGGTGTCATCAACAAGAAAGCCGCCACGATTGTCAACAAAGACATCGTGAATCTGTATATCCAATTCCTCCCGAAGAAAGTAACGGAAAGCAACAACAGAGAAACGATTATAAACATCTTGGAACCTTCTCTTGTTTGAAAGAAGTGAACTTTTGGAGACGATTCCGGAAGAAGTGTTGCCCTTTTCATCGTTTCGTTAAGTTGATCCGATACCTCCTTCAAAGAAGATGATGAGATCTTCTTTTCCAAATTCTCATCAATTGCTTTACGTAAAGAAGGTGCCGCAAAGGTGTATATACCGTTCAGAGTTTGAGCGAATACGCTCTCTCTTGCTTTGATCAAATTCAATCTGTTCTGCATATCTTCCAAGGCAGCTTGAGCCCTTTCTTGCACCACCTTTATGTCTTTCATGGATTTATTCACATTTTTATATCCGAAGAAATCCGAATTTCTGTCAACGTTGATTCTTATCGCTGATGGATAATTTATAATTCCCTTAAAAGCTCCCGCTTTTTTTATCGTGGTGAGATAAGAAGAAAGGGTTTGAGAAGTGAAGTTGTAAGGATCCAATCTTAAAGAAATCAAATTGGAATTCAAATTGTTAAGATGATAGGTAAGAATTCCATTTGGACCGTAAAGCTCGTTTTCGTAGATCTTAAGATAAACACTCTTCATGAAAGTGGCATTTTTTGACATTCTTGTCGATGGTAATGACTCGTACAAAGGTACAAAAAGCATCGATATGAACAAGGCAACCACTGCTGAAGAAGATAAAATAAACATGATCTTTTTCGTGCCGAAAACATGAAACCACGATAAAATCGATAAAAACGCCGTCGTTACCACTATGAAGCCGTACATGGTGGAATCAAATCTGTTGAGCATGGGATCAACCCCAAAGAGTAAAACTATTCCCTCTATCGTCAATATGGCAAACAAGACGTATTTCAACGCTCGCGGTCTTACAAATAGAACTATCAACAACGCCGCAGCGTACGCAAGCCATCTCCAAAAGAGCAACGGAGCGGCTTTTTTACTTTCTTTGGAAAGGGAACGTTCGAGTTTGAAGATCCTATCGTTAAACCTTCTTGATACATTCCTTTTTACCACGTTTGAAGAAAGCATTTCTTGAATTCTAATGGTAGAACCCAACGAGGCCAAACCACGTTTAACGGCTTCCTCAGGATCTTTACCGCTTGAAGCGAAGAGTTTTATCATTCGTGCCGAATTGTCAAATGCCCTTGAAATGTTGGACTCGAATTTTTTTATCGCGTTGTTCAAATCTTCTTGCGTTAAGGATTCAAGCGCAAGTTTTTCAACTGTGGTCGAGGCGTTTACCTTGTCAACTTGAGGAAGTGTTATTTTGGTATCTTCCACCGCTTTTTCAAGGACGGAAGGAATCTTGCCTCCGTATGTTTTTTCCAGAGAGGCCAGCAGAATTTTCTTCAAGTCAACTTTCGCATATGAAAAACTTCCCAGCACTTTTTCGGAAGCGCCTACGGATTTTTGAATGTACGCTTTTGCGATGTTGGCAGCCGTATTACTTACCGTGGTGTTCAAATCAAAAACGGCTTCCGTAAAGGTAGGAGAATTTGGAAAATCCGTTTGTTTCACATTTTCTCTGTAAAGAGTGCCAACAACGTAAACGAGAAAGGCAGACAGACTCAGGTTTTCAACGGGATCATCCGTTTTGTACCTCTCGTAGATGTTTTTGGCTATGTACTGCATGTCTATTTTCGGAAAATTTCCAATAGCTCCCGATGGAATTTGAAAACTCCTTATTCTTATCCATCGGTAATAAGCCGCGGGTTCCAACTCACTTACTATGGTGTAAACAACCTGCTGAATAGAGTTTGCCGGGATTACATTCAGCTTCCCAGTCTTTTCGAATGTGTTCATGTACTGGTCAAAGGTATTAACGTATTGCTTGTAGTCAGTCACAACCTTTTCTTCAAAGTTCGCCGCGTAAGCGGCGAGTGAAAGAACAGATATGGATAAAATCAAAAATGCCACAACCGCTTTTTTCACATCAACACCCCATTCAAATAGTGGTTAGTGGTGAAATTATATCATAAGTTTTTCGAAAAAAAGTCGATGAGGATGAAAAAAATCCTCATCGACTTCTTTTTTTAAATCACCTTTAATTCCTTTCCAACTTTTTCGAATTTTTCAAGAGCAAAATCGAGATCTTCCTTGCTATGCACGGCACTTATCATGACCCTAATGCGAGCTTTTCCTTTTGGAACCGTTGGATATCCTATCGATTGAGCGAACACACCTTCTTCGAAAAGTTTCTTGCTGAATTCTGTTCCAACTTTCGCATCGTAAAGCATAACTGGGGTTATCGGTGTTTGACTATGACCTATGTCAAAACCAAGTTTTTTCATTTCCTCTTTGAAATAATTTCCATTTTCCCACAATTTCTTCACAAGTTCATCGCTGGCTTGTAAAACCCTAACCGCTGCCAAAACAGCTCCCGTATCCGCCGGAGTGGGAGCGCTTGAAAAGAGGAAAGGTCTGGCTTTTTGTTTGAGATAATCTATGAGTGTTTTATTCCCGGCGACGTATCCTCCCACAACTCCGAAAGCCTTTGACATGGTTCCTATGTCTATATCCACCTTTCCTTCAAGTCCAAAATGCGCCACGATACCTCTCCCACTTGGACCTAAAACGCCTTCACCGTGAGCGTCATCTACCATGACCAACGCTTCGTATTTTTCACCCAACTCCACGATCTTGTCCAGTGGTGCGACATCTCCATCCATGCTGAAAACCCCGTCCGTTACTATGAGCCTTCTGCGGCCATTCGTGTGAGTTTTGAGTTTTTCTTCCAGATCGTTGACGTCCAAATGATTCCATCTTATTATCTTAGCGCCTGAAAGCCTACATCCGTCTATTATCGAAGCATGATTGAGTTCGTCGCTGAATATCAGATCTTCTTTTCCAACTATGGAAGGGATAACCGCCTGATTGGCGTTGAATCCAGATTGAATGAGCAAAGCGGCTTGTGCACCTTTGAATTTTGCCAACTCTTTTTCGGTTTGCTCGTGTAAACTCAAAGTTCCGGCTATGGTCCTAACAGCACCCGGCCCAACTCCCCATTCTTCTATCGCCTCTATAGCCGCTTTTTTCAATCTTTCGTCATTTGCCAAACCAAGATAGTTGTTGGAGCAAAGATTCAACACTTTTTTCCCTTCGATTTTCAGCCAAGCTCCTTGAGGACTTTCAAGCGTTCTTATGTAAGTGTACAAGCCTCTTTCTTTGAGATCGTTCATTTCATCTTCAAGTATCTTCCAGTTGAACATTATCTCGCACCCCCTTACAATTTTAAAACGATCTTTCCGCACTTACCTTCTTCCATAAGTTTGAATCCCTTTTCGTAATCCTCAAAATCAAAGGTATGGGTTATAACTTTGGAAAGATCCAGCTTTTTATTCTTCAACAGATCGCCGACTTTGTACCACGTATCGAACATCTTACGTCCCGTGATACCATAGATCCTTATGGCTTTGAATATAACCAGATCGTTCAAATTAACCTTAACATCCGAATTGTAAACACCCAACAGCGAAGCCCTTCCCGCAGGTGTAAGAGCTGCCAACCCATCGTTAAGCGCTTTTTCGTTTCCGCTCATCTCAATTAACACGTCCGCTCCGTCACCATCTGTTTCTTCTTTTACCCTTTTTACGAGTTCCTCTTTTGAAGGATCGATGATAACGTCTGCCCCTATTTTCTTTGCCAAATTCCTCCGATATTCGTTTATCTCACTGACTATGATCTTCGCGGCACCCGCTACTCTTAACACCTCTATGGCCAAAAGTCCTATCGGTCCGGCACCGGTTACCAAAACGTTTTTACCAGTTACATCTTCCGAAAATATCGTGTGAACGGCATTTCCAAGTGGTTCTTGAACGGATGCCCAAATATGTGGTATGGAAGGATCGTTTTTCCACAACACTATTTCTGGAACTTTTATGTAATCGGCGAAAGCTCCATCTCTATCGACTCCCAAAATCTGTAAATGCTGGCACACGTGCATGTTTCCCGTTCTGCACTGTTTGCATTTTCCGCATGGGATATGTGTTTCTGAAGAAACGAAATCGCCAATTTTCACCATGCTAACATCTTTTCCCACGGCCACAACTTCTCCAGAAAATTCGTGCCCCATCGTTTGAGGGATTTTTATGTGTTCTTGCGCCCATTTATTCCACAGGTATATGTGCAGATCCGTTCCACAAATGGACGCCGCGTAAACCTTCACCAGCACGTCGTGTGGCCCTAAATCCTTTGGAACGTCTTTCATAACAAGTGTTGCACCTTTGGAGGGTTTTTCTTTTACGATCGCCCTCATTTTGTCTGGAATGTTCAAATCTGTCACCTCTCCTCACCAACAAAGAATTGAAGATCCTGATTTTTTCTATACGTAAAGATTTTACCACCAAAAAAGTAATTTTTATACTGATCAAAAATATAGTATTTTTTTGTACCATATAAATGAGCCGGCTCAAAAACGAATTTCAAAACAAATTAAAGAAAGGGTGTGAGAACATGGCAGCGGGAGATACCGTAAAGGAATTGGGAAAGAGAGAAGCTTTAACAATTTACCTCAACACAGGTCAAACGGATCAAAATGGTAATCCCATCTTGGCAAGGGTAACCGTAAACGGAGTAAATCCATCGGCTCAAGAACAGGCGAAGTACGATTTCGCCTACGCTTTGGCATCTTTAACGGACAAAAGCGTTGAAGACATCCGTGTAAGAACCATCACCCAACTTGGACCAATAAGCTGAAAGGGGGAATAAACGATGGCAGTTACCACAACCGAATATTTGAGTATGAAATTCATCGCTTCGTCTGACAATTCTTCGAAGATCATAAGACTTTCAGATCCACGCGCTGATATAACATCCACAGACGTTCAGAATTTCATGAATTCCGTTGTTTCTTCGAATTTGCTCTACACGTCAAAAGGCAGTGTTTGTGACAAGATCGATTCTGCAAACATAATAGATAGGAGCAACAACGAATTGTTCAATCTCATCTAACTTTTCCGGGCGGCTTTTGCCGCCCTTTTTTATCACAATTATTTGAGAAAAGGGGTGAACGACTATGGAAGAATTTTTAAACGTCTTGAAAGACATGAAATTCATGATAAACACCGCTATCGTTTTGGTCGAACATCCAGGTAACGGAGAGAGTAAAAAGGCAAGTGTTGTAAAGATGGTGGACGATTTTATATCTCAAAACAACATCGATATTCCCATTCCTCTTAGCATATTTAACTGGATAATAGGAGAAGCCGTGGATGTGAGCGTGAGGTGGATGAATGAAAACATTTGGAAAAAAGGAAAAGAACAGCCTAGCTGAATTGAAGCCAATTTTCTACGCTTTGAGAAAAAAGTACGTTCATTCAGTTTATCCACCTGAGGTGGAAGATTTGGAACAGACGATCTGGTACCTTATCTTGTTGGCAATTGAAAAATACGAACCAAAAAAAGGAACTTTGAGGAACTTCGCCTTTTATTTCAGCGATCAAAAATTGAAAGATCATTTCTGGAGAAGGGTTAACCTCCCTCAAACGCAAGGAAAATTCACCCTACTTCATTTGAAAGCCACTTTCATGGAAGAGGAAAAATTCATAGGAGATAAAAATGTAAAAATATCTGAAGATCTTACCCCACTTTTGAGATTGAAAATACAAGGATATACCTTCGTTGAAATCTCCAAGAAGTTGAACATCTCGTACGGAACGGTAAGAAGAAAATGGAAAGAAGATGTTCGAAGAATCAAAGAAAGCCAGATCCCGTGATCTGGCTTTTCGTTTGGAAAAGGTGGAATGCGAGAATCACAACTTTCAAAACAACATTCGTTATCGCTGCGTAAAAGAGCATTAATAAGATTTTAAGAGAATTTAAGTTCAGATCGACTCACATCAATCTTAATCAATCATAAATGACCAAAATAAGGCAAAATCAAGATTGACTTTAAGCAAAGAAAGGACTAATATTGTTTTGAAAACGTTTTCTTGGAGGAATAAATGGCAAACATAAAAGATGTTGCGAAAAGGGCAAAAGTTTCCATTTCCACAGTTTCAAGGGTCATAAATGGAACCGCAAATGTTAGGCAAGAGCTGAGAGAAAGGGTGATAAGGGCAATTAACGAATTAAATTACCGTTCCAATCCCTTGGCGCGCGGATTAAAAGGATTTCCAACAAGAACGTTGGGATTGATAATCCCAGATATCGAAAATCCATTTTTCCCTGCGATGGTACGTGGTGTTCAAGACGTGGCCAATAAGAATGGATATGCGATATTCTTGTGTAACACGGATGAAGATCCAGAATTGGAAAAAATTCAGTATTTTCTTTTGCTTGAAAAAAAGATAGATGGATTGCTGTTGGTAACTTCTTCAATGAATATCTCTTTTCTAAACAAAAAATCTTCCACCCCTGTGGTTTTATTGGACAGGTACGTGGAAAATACGGAGTTATCCTACGTGGTCGTGGATCACAGGAAAGGGATGAATCTCGCTTTGAAACACCTTGAAAAAATCGGTCGAAAAAATGTCGTTTTTCTTGGATCAAAAGCGGTGACATCTGGAGCAAAAGAAAGATTGGAAGCTTTTATCGACTATTTTAAAGGAACACCGAATCTTAGAACAAGGATGATCTTTGGAAATTATTCTCAAAAAAGCGGCGCAAACATGACTAAAGAGCTCCTTGAAAAGCGCATAGACTTCGATGCCATAGTTTGTGGTAACGATTTAATAGCGTTTGGCGCTATAGAGGTCTTGGAAAAGCGAGGAATCAAAATCCCAGATGATGTGTCCGTCGTAGGCTATGACGACATATCGTTCTCCGCTTATCATTCTCCAAAACTCACGACGGTTCATCAACCCACTTACGAGCTCGGAGAAGTGGCGGCTCATCTCATCATAGATGAAATCGAAAAGAAAAAATCCGAACCCAAACACATAAAATTGGAACCACGCTTAATAGTGAGAGAAACAAGCGTTCCTGGGAGGATCAAAAATGTCAATACTTGAAGTTAAGGGAATACATAAATCTTTCGCTGGAGTGGAAGTCCTAAGAGATATAAATCTCAAGATCGAAAAGGGAGAAATTCACGCTATAGTCGGTGAAAACGGGGCTGGGAAATCCACTCTTATGAAGATCATAGCCGGTGAATACGAACCAAGCCAAGGAAAGATCTTCGTTAACGGAAAAGAGAAAAGCTTTTCATTACCATTGGATGCCATACGAAACGGCATTTCACTAATTCATCAAGAGTTCAGTCTCGTTCCTCAATTAACCGTTTATGAAAACATCTTTCTTGGCAGAGAACCCACCAAAAAGACCGCATTCTTCAAAATCGTAAACCGTTCTAAGATGATCAAAAATTCAAGAGAAGTACTTGAAAAATTGGGAGCTTCCCATATAGATCCCCAGAGCAAGATAAGAGATCTCAGCGTGGCAGATAAACAACTTGTTGAAATCGCCAAAGCCCTTTCATTTAACTCTCAGATCTTGATAATGGATGAGCCCACAGCGGCTCTTACACTCAAAGAAACTCATACCCTATTCGTCATTCTCAAACGATTAAAAGAAAACGGTGTCACGATACTTTTCATTTCTCACAGGCTCGAAGAGATATTTGAAATAGCCGATAGGGTAAGCGTTTTAAGAAACGGTGAACTCATAGCAACTGAAAACATCTCGAGTGTTAGCATGGAAGAAATAGTACGAATGATGGTGGGAAGAAGTATGAAAAACAGATTTCCGCCAAAGATAGAACATGAAATCGGAAAAGAGATTTTAAAGGTTGAAAATGTGACATCAGAACCTTTTTTTAGAAATGTGAGTTTCGAACTTAGAAAAGGTGAAATATTGGGAATAGCGGGGCTTGTTGGATGTGGAAGCTCTCAGTTGGGAGAAGCTTTATTTGGGTTAAGAGAAATGAATGGAAACATGTATTTAAACGGAACGAAGATAAAAATAGAAGATCCAAGCGATGCGATAGCACATCGAATATTTCTGGTACCGGAAGATAGGCATACACTTGGATTAGTTCTTCAAAGAGATGTAAAAGAAAATCATTCTTTACCAAATCTCGATTTCCTGTCTAAATTTGGTTTTATAAAAAAGCGTGAAGAAAGAAAGTCCGTCATGGCAACTGTCGAATATTTGAACACAAAAATCACGAGCATAAATCAACGAGTTGAAAATCTCAGTGGTGGCAATCAACAAAAAGTCGTCTTGGGAAAATGGCTAGCTCGTTCTCCAAAAATTCTCATTTTGGATGAGCCCACCAGAGGCATAGACGTGGGTTCCAAATACGAAATCTACAAATTCATATACGATCAAGCTCGTAAAGGTGTTTCGATAATCGTAATTTCCTCCGAAATGGAGGAAATCATAAACCTGAGTGACAGGATCTTGGTGATGAGTGAAGGCCGCATCACAGGAGAACTAAGTCCGCAAGAGGCTACTCAGGAAAAGATATTGGCGTTGGCCGTTAGGGGAAAGGAGAGTTAAGATGAAAAAAATGAACTCCACTTTCATCAGAAGGTATGGCGTAATTTTAGGACTATTCGGTATAATAGCGTTTTTCGCTTTCGAATCACCTAAATATTTCTTCACTTTTTCCAATTTCATGCTCATATCAAAACAATCTTCCATAAATGCGCTCCTTGCCATAGGTCAAATGTTCGTGATACTAACGGCTGGCATTGATTTATCTGTCGGGTCTATGGTCGGATTATCCGGGGCAATAACGGCAGGGACGATAGTGGCAACTGGAAACATATTCATAGGACTCCTTGCCGGTTTGGGAGTGGGAGCGGGTTTGGGAGCCGTTAACGGCATAATAGTTTCACTGGCAAAAGTACCAGCCTTTATAACAACGTTGGCTACCATGTCCGCGATAGCGGGAATTACGTTGATATACACGAACGGACAACCAATTTGGAATCTTCCACATTCTTTTATGTACTTCGGACAGGGTTATCTTACTGGAATACCATTTCCCGTTATAGTAATGACGATAGTTTTCGTCATAGCCTGGATAATTCTCGCACTTACAAGATATGGACGACATGTTTACGCAGTGGGAGGCAACATTCGCGCGTCTCGAGCCGCTGGTATAAAGATAAACAGTGTTCTTATAAGCGTTTACACGATAAGTGGATTTTTAGCGGCTTTAGCTGGTATCATCCTGGCTTCTAGGCTTGGTACGGCAGAACCCACGGCAGGTCGCGGTTATGAATTGGATTCAATAGCGGCCGTGGTTTTGGGAGGAACGAGCCTTTTTGGCGGTGAAGGATGGATAGTTGGAACTTTGGTAGGCGCCTACATAATAGGAATTTTAAACAACGGAATGACCATTATGAATATCTCTCCTTATTATCAGGAAGTGGTAAAAGGAATAGTCATCTTGTTAGCCGTAATGCTTACCAGTTTTGGAAAGAAGTATTGGAACGAATGATCTGAATTTGATAAAAAGGGGAAATTCCCCTTTAAAATCTTTGGGAGGTGTTGTAAAGATGAGAAAGTATTTCGTATTGGTGGCGTTGTTAGCGGTCTTGAGCGTTTTTTCTCTCGCTTTGACCGTTGGATTCTGCGTTTCAACACTTAACAATCCTTTCTTCGTTTCATTCACAAATGGTGCTAAGGCTGAGGCACAAACACTTGGAATCGAGCTTATCGTTTTAAACGCTCAGAACAGCAACAACACCCAGTACAGCCAAGTTGAGGATCTAATCCAAAGAAAGGTCGATGCGATCATTCTGAATCCAACAGATGCTGATGCACTCGTCCCAGCCGTAAAAGACGCAAACAAAGCTGGTATCCCCGTCATAACCCTCGATAGATCTGTGAACGGGGGAAAAGTCGCCATGTTCATAGCTTCAGATAACGTTGCTGGTGGAAGAATGGCCGCCGAATACATAGTCAAAGCTCTCAACGGAAAAGGGAACGTTGTGCTCTTGAGAGGAATACCTGGAGCATCCGCAACACGTGAGAGAACCAAAGGATTCATGGAAGTTATTTCCAAATATCCAGGAATAAAGATCGTTGCCGATCAAACCGCGAACTTCGACATGGCACAAGGTTTAACTGTTACGGAATCCATACTCGTCGCCCATCCACAAATAGATGCGATATTCGCAGAAAATGACTCAATGGCTTTAGGTGCTATAAGAGCCATAAAATCAGCTGGCCGTAAAGGTATCATAGTGGTTGGCTTTGACGGAATACCTCAAGGTGTTCAAGCAGTCAAAGATGGTGATGAAGCTCTTGACGTCGCTCAACAACCTTACAAAATGGGAGCGTTGGGTGTATCGGCAGCGTATTTCGTTACACAAGGATTGAAATTTGAACCTTCACATCTTGCAATGCCACTTTTCCCACTTACGAAAAGCAACGTAAATCAATGGATTTCCGCTTCTCACTGAAAAAACATCAAAATGTGTAAAGCCCCCTTTGGGGGCTTTTTTATTCAACTCACATTGTGTATTAACTTTACAAGTCAATGAACCTTAAAGTTGATTTACAAACTCAGCTCAGTGATCTCTGTTATTTTTTTCCCTTATTCGCCTGTCATATCTTTTCAAAAGCTCACCCACGAAAACGATCGTTAAGAAGGCTCCTGTGGCTATTCCGACTGACAAAAGTCCACCAAGTTGCATGTACAAACGCAAAGGCGAAAAAAGCAAAGTTCCAAAACCTGCCATCAAACCCAAAGCGCTAACGACTATAACGGGACCCACTTCATTCACAACTTCTTCCACGTTTTTCGTCATTCGATACCTGCTTATCGTATGAATCGAGTAATCTATCACCAATCCCATGAGCACGCTTGAAACTATCGCCGTTGAAATTTCAAGATTTATTCCCAAAATCCCCATAAACGCGAAATTGAATATCACGGTTAAAACTATGGGAATGGAAGCTATCATCGGAGGAATAAACCCCTTGAAAGTTACGATGAGCAATATGAGTATGAAAATGAAAGCCATTACTATAGTTGAAATTTGATTGCTCATAACCGACGAATTCATCGCGGCGGACGTGAGTAAAGGAGAAGTCACCTCTATTTTATATTGAGGAAAGGCTTTTTCGAGTTTTCTTATGGCGTTCGCTATCTTTTGAGCGCTGTTGGTATCTGTCAAGGGAGTTTTTACAAGAAGTCTAGTCGTATTATCATGAAACCATTCTGAAAAATAAGAAGAGTAGGAAGGATTCTTTGCAAGCACCTGCAGAATGGGCAAAGGCACGTTAAAAGCTCTTGATATATCCAAAGCCGAATTGACCGATGAAACCCCTGGAATGCTTTCAATTTCAGAGATGAATTTTTCCAAATTCTGGGAATCTTTTTCCGTAAATGGTCGATCCTTTTCCACCATCACGTAAAATGGCAACACCCATCCAAAATACTTTTTGGCCATACGAGCTGAGCTTCTCACTTGAGAAGTGTATTTAAAATATCCAAATTCATCTGAATTGACGTTTATCCTCATCATGAAAACGGGGGAGAGCGCCAAAAAAATCAGCGTTGCAATGATGGCGTATTTGTTGAATTTTGAAGAGGACACCATCTTGAATTTGAGCGTGGGAAGCACCCTTTTGTGGATATCAAAGAACTTCGTGATGGCTGGTATGAGTATTATGGCGAACAACGCGCTTATTCCTATTCCAATTGAAACGAGCATTCCAAACGTTTTAAAGGCTCCTATTCCCGTGAAGATGAACGTTACAAATCCAACAACGGTTGTGAGAGCTGACATGATTATGGGAACCGTTTCTTCTTTTAACGTTTTCAAAACGGCGTCTCGATGCGTCATTTTTGATCTGTTGAACATGTATCTATCGAGAAAGTGTAAGCCATACGAGGAACTAACCACTATGATAAAAATGCCAACAGTCGCCGTCAACATGTTAAGAGGTATATTCAACATTGCCGCGACTCCATAAGTCCACATCGCCGCAACTGCCGCGAGTAGCGGAGGAATCGCCGATCCTACCACGTTTCCTATTCGCAAAAAGTACAAAAGCCACATCAAGCCGAAAAGAAGAGGAGGATAGAATATCCCAAGGATGAATATGGAAGAATTCATGGAAGAATCCACGACATCTTCACCCGTTATGTAATATTTCATCTTCGGGGGAATGTATTTCTTCAAAACGTTCTCTATCTTTTTCACCACGTTGGTGGCGTTCTTTTCAAGATAAACCACAATTGAAGTCACCTTTCCAGAGGGATCTATAAGATTTCCGACGTAAAGTTTAGAATTCAAAATCTTCCTTGCCGAGGACGTTGGCACTCCATTTTTGAAGTAGTACGTGTATTTTATACCAGTAAAAACGTTGAACTTAACGTCCGCCGCATCGAAAATCGATTGAACGCTTTTCACCCCTGAGATCTTTTCAAGTTTTTGAATCGCTTTATACAAAGTCAAAGCATTTTTCTTGTTGAACACGTCATCTGTTTTCACTATGATCATTATCTGATCGGCATCACCGAATGCTTTTTCCATCTTTCTCATCGCTATAAACGCAGGATCGTTTGGGGGTACCATTGATTCGGTTCCTTCGATCCGAAGTTTTGGAAGGAAGGTAAAAAGAACGAAGGTTACCACGCTGAAAACGACGAATATCAAGATCGCGATAGCTTTATCCGAAACTTTCATAGCTCATCACCCTGTTTCTTCCCGCTTTTTTGGCTTGATAAAGCAGTTCGTCGGCGGATTCTATCGTCTGTGTAAAGCTTTTTGAATCATCGCGTATGCTGACTCCAGCACTTATCGTTATACCAAGCTCTGGAACGCTATTCGAAAATCGCGCCTTTTCCACCATCGCTTTGAATTCATTCACGAGTGAAGTCAAAGACGGCACATTTTCGGATATCATTATGAATTCTTCTCCACCAAATCGCCCAACGAAAAGGTTTTTCGCATTTGAAAAATCTTTCAACAATTTTCCCAAACCCATCAAGATCTCGTTTCCCACTTCGTGGCCATAAGTATCGTTAACCTTCTTAAAATGATCTATATCCAAAATGGCAAGTTCAAAATCTTTCTCCAAATTCCATAGTTTTCCAAGGTACTCTTCTATGGCCCTGAAGTTCGCTATGCCTGTTAGATCGTCAAGATAGGCGTTCTTTCTGTAATCGTTTATCTGTATGCCAGTTTTGATTATTCCGCCAAGTTCTTCACATATTATTGAGAGCAATTTTTCTTCTCTTTTTGAAAAAACATTGCTTCTCCACAACGCCAAAACTCCTTCTTCCTTTCCATCGAAAGAAATGACTTTGTAGAGGGAATTCATGTTCCTTACGTCTTCTTTGCCTTCCAGATTCTTGTAAGTATGGTAATTTGGAAAGTAAGGTCTTTTCATACGCTTAAGTAGATCTTTTTCCAATTTTCTTCCTTCTTTGAAAGAAGAATAAAGCACCATCTCGCTCACGCTTATTATCAACAAGGCAAACGATTCGATGCTGAATATGCTCTTCAAAAGGTTTTTCACCTTTTGGACGGTGTAATCCATATCTTCAACGTGATTCGAAAGCTCCCTTATCTCAGCACGAATCGTCGTTTCGGCCAACAATTCATCCAATAACGCTCCAAAAAGGTTTTTCGCATCTTGAGGGGTTGTTTCGTTCTTCCAGGAGTTCCTTTGCAAGATCTTTTTCACGTTGTCCAAAGCGTTGGAAGCGCTTTTTTCTATGTACGCGTCGGCACCGGAGTACATGCTCCAAAACCTATCCACGCTGTCCGCGGAACCGGTAAGGAGTATTATGGGCATGTCCTTCAAATTCGGATCTTTTTTCAAAATTCTGCAAAGCTGGTATCCATTGAGACCCGGCATCACGACATCGGAAATGAGGGCATCCGCACAAGATTCGTATATCTTCGAGTACGCTTGTAGACCATCTTCA
>CAZCZS010000038.1:0-16920 GCA_964503355.1 uncultured Mesoaciditoga sp. | reverse complement strand
AAGCGATGTTTATTTGATAAATGCCATTGGCTTGTAAAGTTGACGCACAATGTGAGATGTATAATCATTTTGTGGCTAATTTACAAAAAATTCGAAGTTAACACGGCAAAACGCCAACTCAGTCGAAAGAACCATTCTCAAAGATCGACAACGTCTCAAGGACAATGTGAACGATCAATTTGTCTATGGATTCATTCAACTTGTGCGTGAAAGTGATGAAAAAAATTGGGATCAACGGTCATTGAGAATAACATGAATGTTGATACAATTAATCTGATGAACGGAAAATCGTGTGTTTTAACGTGAGAATAATTTGAATTTGGCTTTCAGTCGCACCGTGAGATATCAAGTGAAGGTTTTCATTTCAAATATGAAGGAGGCATTTACTATGAAGAAATTAGGTGTGATTCTTTCGGTCGTGGTTCTTTTGTTGGTTGGCATGTATTCTATGGCTTTGGGCGCTACGCGTATGAGAGTGGCGCTGGTTATAGCTGGAGAATTGGGGGATAAATCCTTTTACGATTCTTCTTATCAAGGATTGTTAAAGGCGGAAAGAGATTTGGGAGTATACGGAAAGGTTTTGCCTTGCAAAACAGATCCTGCGAATTACCTACCGCAAATGATAGCCGCTTCCACCAATTTTAACATGGTTGTGGTGGTGGGATACGAGTTGATAGATACCCTTAAACAAGTTGCTCCTCAATTTCCAAATGTGGATTACGTGTATGTAGATGATATCGTCAAAGCGGGACAGGTTACCTCCATAATTTTCAAGCAAAACGAGAGTTCTTTTATGGCAGGAGCACTTGCCGCCATGATCACGGAAAGAAAAGGTTTTCCAATGGTTAATTCCAAAAAAATTATAGGATTTGTAGGAGGGGAAGATTATTCGGTCATAAGGGACTTTCTTATCGGTTACGAACAAGGAGCACATTACGTGGATCCCAATGTAAAGATTTTGACGGGCTACGTCGGAGGATGGGATGATCCTGCAACGGCAAAAGAAATAGCTCTTGACCAATTTCATCACGGCGCCGATGTGATCTTCCAGGTAGCCGGCGGAAGTGGACTTGGGGTAATAGATGCGGCGAAACAAGCTCATTTTTGGGCAATAGGCGTGGACTCACCTCAGGGTTATCTCGCGCCTAACAACATCCTGGCTTCTGCCGTGAAAAACGTTGGTAATGCCGTTTTCGACATGATAAAGGCAAAGTTAAATGGTACATATAAAAGAGGAACCATTTACACTTACGGTATATCCAACAACGGCGTTGGGTTGAGTTATTCGAAGGTCATGCTTAAAAACGTGCCGGCTGATGTAATTCAAAAACTCATTCAATTGAGAACCCAGGTAATAACTGGAAAGATAAAGGTTAAATCCTATTTCGATAAAAAATGAATTTCTCTGTTGAATTCGAGTCCGTCACGAAAAGATTCGGTAAAGTTGTAGCCGTTGATGGTGTAAGTCTTTCCATAAAAGTTGGTGAGATTCATTCGGTTATAGGAGAAAATGGAGCTGGAAAGACCACACTTATGCGTCTTCTTTACGGAATGTACAAACCCGATTGGGGAAAGATAAAAGTTTTTGGGAAAAAGGTGAATTTTTCTTCACCAAAGGACGCCATTTTGAATGGCGTTGGTATGGTTCATCAAAATTTCATGTTAATAGATGATTTCACGGTTTACGAGAACGTCGTGTTGGGTTTTGAACCAAAAAAAGGATTGGAATTCGACAGAAAAACGGCAAAAGAGATCGTCAACAATTTGGCGATCAAGTACGGAATGGAATTGGAAATAGAAAAAAAGGTGGAAGACTTATCCGTAGGTCTTCAACAAAAAGTGGAAATACTGAAATTACTCTACAGGAACGCAAATATACTCATTTTTGACGAACCAACGGCAGTTCTGACTCCTCAAGAGTCAGAACTGCTTTTCGAAATTCTCAAAAAATTCAAAAAGAATGGAAAAACGGTCATTTTCATCTCCCATAAGCTCAGAGAAGTGAAAAAAATTTCAGATAGAATCACGGTTATGAGAAGTGGAAAGAGCCTTGGAACTTTTGAGAACGAAGCGCTCGATGAAGAAAAACTCACCGAAATGATAGCCGGCAGGAAGATACCGACCTTTCATCATTTAAGAGTAAAGAATGGAAAAATAGCTTTAAAGGTAGAAGATGTCTCTTTCTTCAAGAATGGTATAAGAGTGCTGAAAAATGTGAATTTGAACGTAAAAGAAGGGGAAATAGTTGGAATTGCCGGTGTTGTTGGGAACGGTCAAAGCGAATTGGAAGAGATAATCAGTGGAATGAAAAAACCTTCAAGCGGATCTGTCTTTTTTTACGATGAAAACGTAACCAACTTAAACGTGAGAGAAAGAAGAGAAAAGGGCATGGTTTACATTCCAGAAGACAGGATAAAAACGGGTCTTGCTCCGCTTGCATCTATAAGAGAAAATGTTTTGATGGGTCATCAAAATAAAAGCCTCTTTTTGGGAAAAATGGCGCTTTTGAAGAGAAAAAAGATCAAAGAATTTGCCACCTCACTGATCGAAAATTACGACATAGTTTGTAAATCTCAGGATGAACAAGTCGGTACACTCAGTGGCGGAAATATGCAAAAGGTCGTAATAGCGAGGGAGTTTTCCCATTCGGCTCGTATTTTCGTGATATCTCAGCCAACGCGTGGAGTTGACATCGGTGGAATAAATTTCATTCACGCGAAAATACTTGAAATGAAAAAACGCGGTGTGGCGATATTGCTGATTTCATCGGACTTGGATGAAATTTTCACCCTTTCAGATAGAATAATGGTGATGTACGAAGGAAAGATAAATTATTCTGTGGATAAAATGGAAGCGCAACCTGATAAAGTGGGAGCGGCGATGTTGGGGATGAGAGTGTAATGGAAAGATACAAGGGAATTCTTATAATAATCGTTTCTTTCTTCCTTGCCATTGTCATTGGGGGACTTTTGATGCTGCTTTACAAAGTTTCGCCGATAGAAGGTTACAAAGAGATGATATGGGGCGCTCTTGGAAATAAATTCGTCTTTTACTCCACACTTGCTCGAATGGTTCCGATTCTTTTAACGGGCCTTTCCATCGCCATATCGTTTCACGCTGGCATATGGAACATCGGTGCTCAAGGACAATTGTATCTCGCGGCTTTTGTGGTGGCCGCGATGGGAGTTACATTCCATGGTATCCCATCGATTTTGTATCTTACCATTGGTGTGAGCGTTGGACTGTTGGTGGGCGGAGCTTGGGCATGGATACCTGGATATTTGAAAGTGAAGTACAACGTGAATGAAGTCGTTCTAACGATCATGATGAACTCCATTGCCGTGTATTTCACGTTGTACATGGTAAATGGTCCTTTCAGAACTACACAGGGATCCTTGGGAGCAACGAACGTCATAGACAAGGCTATGTGGTTTAAACATCTCAATCCCCTCTCTAATCTGAATACGGGCGTGTATTTAGCGATAGTGGCAGTGGGAGTGATCGTATACCTTATGACGTTCAGTAAATATGGCTATGAATGGAAGATGTCGAGACTTAATTCGCGTTTTAGCGTGTATGGGGGTGTGAACGTCAAGAAAAACATGCTCATCGCCATGGTGATAAGTGGAATGTTAGCTGGATTAGCCGGTACCATATTGGTTATGGGAGATTATCACAGATTTTTGAATGGAATATCTCCCGGTTATTCTTGGACAGGCATGATATTGGCGATGATGGTGAATTACGATCCAATTGGTGTGATAATCACTTCTTTTGTGTACGCCGTGATGGCTTCAGGCGGATTGCGAATGGAGCTCATGTTAAATATACCCCAAGAATTGGTCCAAATAATATTCGTACTGTCGGTCATGTTTGTAACTGCCGGCTATGCCATGTCAAACAGGATCGCAAATCGCATCCAAGAGGAGGGTTAACGTGTATCTGTATAGATCTACAATTGCCACTCTTACCATGATAATGTTACCAGTGATTGGTGGAATGCTAACGTTGCAAGCTGGCATTTTGAACATATCTCAAGAGGGTGCGATGCTGATGGCCGCTTTTTTTGCGGTGTTAGGTTCTTATCTTTTCTCTTCCTTTTGGATGGGATTGCTCTTTGCGATACTGGCTTCTTTAATGATAAATCTCATATATGCTCTTTTTTGCGTAACACTTCGCGCCAACATTTGGGTTATAGGAATGGCTTTGAATATCTTTGCATCAAGTTTAACGGTACTCCTTTTGAAAAGTATATTCGGTGTTAAGGGATCTTTTACCTCCTCCAAGATACGGCAAATCCCTTTTGTGCATTTTGGAAATCTTGGACCGTTGAACGCTTTCTTGAACGATTTTTCTCTGGTCGTATGGATAACCGTGGCTTTAGTCGTATTCTTCAAGTACGTGGACGAAAAAACAACTTTTGGTCTTCATCTGAAAGCCGCTGGGAAAAATTGGCAAGCTCTGAACACCGCTGGCATTTCTTCAACACTTGTAAGATATGAAAGTATACTGATAAATGCCATTTTAGTTGGAATATCTGGTGCTTACCTTTCGATAGGTTATTTAAAACTTTTCAACAAAGATATGAGCGCAGGTAGGGGTTGGATAGCGGTTGCCGCCGTCATATTCGGCAACGGCGATTTCACATGGACTTTGATCGCGACCATTGCCTTCGGATTCATGGATGCGCTGGGAATATCTTTGCAATCTTACGGATTGAATTCAAACTTTACTCTCACATTCCCCTACCTGGCGATCGTGGTGGCTTTGATATATCAAGGAGTGAAATTCTCCAAAGAGTCAAAATCCGAAAGCACGAAAAATCAGGTTGACAGTTTTAAGAGTTAAGATCTGACAAGTTCCACGATTTTGTCAGCGATCTCGTTTACATCCAAAACGTAATCGGCCAAGCCAGCGTTTACCACAGATTTCGGCATTCCATAAACGGTGGCAGTTCTTTGTGATTCTGCGATAACCGTTAATTTTCTTTCATCGAATTTTTTCAATCCTTCCGTTCCATCTTTTCCCATTCCGGTTAATATAACACACAAAACGCTTGCACCGACTTTAGCGGCAGATTCTAGAGTGTAATCAACCGCAGGCCTCACGCTGTTAATTTTTGGGCCATCGAATGGTTTCACATTGTAAGAAGCGTTCTTCAAAACCCCCATGTGTTTATCGCCCATGGCCACGTAAACCATTCCGGATTTGACTTCCATATTTTCCGTAACCTCAATTACTCTTAAATTGGAGGAGCTGTCCAATCTCTTCGCCAAAGCCGACGTGAACTTCGGTGGCATGTGTTGAACTAGCAGAATGGGTAAAGGAAAATCTGCCGGTATCTTTGGAATGACCATGTCCAAGGCCTTTGGTCCTCCAGTTGAAGAACCTATGATCACCATATCGTAATTTTTTTTCTCTCCTGATTTTCGACTTTCTTTTACGATTTCTGATTCGATTTTTGTCATAGATGTCTTTGTTTTAAGAGAATTTTTAAAGGAAGATGCTGCAACTATCAACTTTTCAGCCAATTCATCCGCTATTTCATCGAAATTGAGCGAAATCGCGCCTCCTGGTTTCGTGACAAAATCGAAGGCACCCATAGCCAGCGCATCTAACGTGATCTTCGCATCTTTTTTCGTCAAACTGCTTACCATTACAACGGGCATTGGGAATTTGTTCATGATTTCTTTTAACGCTTCTATTCCGTCCATTACGGGCATTTGAACGTCCAATGTCATGACATCCGCGATTTTTTTTGATGCTATGGAGACCGCATCTTTTCCGTTTCTACCTATTGCGACCACCTCAAATCCCCTATCCAGTAACGAATCTCTTATAACTTTTCTCATAAAAGCAGAATCATCGATGATTGCCACTTTTATCTTTCTCATCTTTTTCACCACCCGTAAACAACAAAATGATCACGATGAATATGTAAGTGAGGAACACAACTTCTGAGACCCAGTACAAATCATATCCAAATCTTTTTCCGAATACCCCAATTGCCACGACGATGGCAAAAACGGCCGCCATCAACACTCCCCCCGCGGCCATGTTCTTCATGTGTTTGACGGCTTTACTGTATTGTGGACTGATGAAATCCAACAGTTCCTCGAAAAAAGTGTTTAAAATTTCCGTTATCAAAACCAGTGCGATTGCCAAAAATATCCATAGCATATTCTCAGCATTCACACCGATCATCATGGAAAAAAGGATAACTCCCAAGGCGGATGCGAAGTGGATTTTCATGTTTCTCTCTCTTTTTAAGACGTACGCCACGCCTTGGAAAGCGTATTTAAAGCTCTTAAAAAGACCATGTTTTTTACGAAGCGTTTAAGCTCATCCTTTCATTCGAAAGCGGCTCCGCTTCCGTGAGAATAAGGCACTTTCAATTTCTCACGCAGATTGTAAACTTTATTCGAAAGATGATATCCTTCATCCAGGGCTTTTAAATTCATATCCGCGTATTTTGAGGGAACGTGTTCTAAGATGGCCTTTTTCAGATTCTCATAGCTCACTATTTTCGTCGTGGCCGCAACAACTCCAAGGTTTATGACGTTCGCAAAGACTTTTCTGCTGAACAATTTTTCCGAAATGCTTGTTATTGGAAGGGAGATGACCTTTTTCGTAACACTTTGAATGAACTTTGGAATTTCTTTGCACATGGACGAATCGACGAAAAGAATCCCGTTGTTTTTCAAGAATTTTGAGTGTTGTTTTAAAGCGAGATCGTGCATGGCGAAAAGCATATCGAAATTTCTCGCTTTTGGAAAATCTATAGGTTCATCCGAAAAAAGCACATCGCACAACGTTAATCCACCTCTAACTTGAGCACCGTAAGCTTGCGTTTGAATAACCCATTTTCCATCTTTAACAAGAGCATCTGCCAAGATAGTTCCCATGAGAACGTTTCCTTGACCTCCCAAACCACTTATGCGTATGCTGAAAGGTGTGGTCGTGGATTTTGAGGTGTAAACGTTATTTTGCATTATGAGTCGCCCCCAATCTTTGGCGAATCTTTTCGTATTCATCAACGTAGCCGGGTTTGTCTATTTCAACGAATTCGCCTATGACTATCTTTTCTTTCAGTTCTTCTTCTGACATTTCTTTGGCCTTTGAGAGTGGAATGGAATTTTCCTTGAAGTATTGTAACATTCCGGGTCCGCTATCGACTTTGTTATACCTTCCATAATACGTTGGGCACTGTGTAACCGCCTCTATCACGGACATACCACGGTGAGCCAAGCCTTTTTGTATGTATTTCACGAGCAAATTGTAATGATAAGTGGTTGCGCGAGCTATGTAAGTAGCTCCTGAAGTTTTTGCCAATTCCACCGTGTCAAATGGAGTTTCAATATCGCCGTACGGAGAAGTGGTGGCGTACGAACCGCTTGGAGTTAAAGGTGAGTATTGACCACCAGTCATGCCGTATATGTTGTTGTTGTAAATGATAACGGTTAGATCCATATTTCTCCGACATGCGTGGATGAAATGGTTTCCACCTATGGCCATCGCATCCCCATCTCCCGTCATAACTATAACATTTAAATCAGGTCTGGCAAGTTTAACACCCGTGGCAAACGCTATTGCCCGTCCGTGCAATGTGTGCATGGTGTTGAAGTCCAGGTATCCAGTTGCCCTTGAAGAACATCCTATTCCCGATACGACCGCTATATCATCTTTGCTGTATTTCAAATTTCTTATAGCCTCGATGGTAGCCTTTAAGACGATGCCATTTCCGCAGCCGGGACACCACACCGTCGGCATGTGGGTGTTTCTTAAATATTCCTGCGCTTCGCTCCTGTTCACCTTTTATCACCTCTCGATGTAATATCGTAATTTTGAATCCAGCTCTTTAATACCTTTACGAGTTACGCTGGAAACTGGGAGGATATCTTCAGCTCTTGCAAAGGTTTCCCTTATCTCTTTAATCTTTTTTGCGAACTCGTTGCGATTCAACTTGTCTATTTTAGTGGGAACGATCACAACTCTTTCTTGCAAACTCAACAACCATTCGTAAGCCTGCAAATCTGATTTTTGGATCGGAATTCGAGCGTCTATCAACAAGAAAGAGGCCTTTCGAGGCCTTGGAATGGCAAAATACGATTCTATCAACTTTGCCCATCGTTCTCTTTCAGATTTTGAAATCTTAGCGTACCCGTATCCTGGAAAATCAACCAAGTGATGTTCATCGTTGATCTTGAAGAATATCAACGATCTGGTTTTTCCGGGTGTGGAGCTCGTTCGAGCTATTTTCCTTCCAAATATGGCATTCAACAGAGATGACTTTCCAACGTTCGATCTTCCCAAAAACGCCACTTCGGATTTCAAGGGTTTAGGAAAGTCATTTTCACTTCTGGCGTCCACATCAAGCTCAACTTTCTTTACAAACATCTTTTTCTCCTAAAACGAGTTTTAAAACCTCTTCAACCGTGGAGACGTAATGTATTTGAATGCCTTCTATTACGTCTTTTTTCATCTTTCGAATCATCGGTTCATTCGCCTTTGGCACGATCACCTCTTTTAGTTTCATTCGTTTTGCGGCTAATATCTTCTCCCTCAAACCTCCTACCGCCAGCACATCACCGTTGAGGGTTATTTCCCCTGTCATGGCTATATCGTTTCTCGCCGGTCTGTTTGTAACGGAAGAACACAGCGAAGATATTATGGTTACACCCGCAGATGGTCCGTCCTTTGGGACTGCTCCTTCCGGTACGTGAATGTGAAAATCGTGTTTTTCAAAGAATTCCTTTTTCGAATCGCCACACATTTTCTTGCAAAGTGTCATGGCTATCGTGGCGGATTCCTTCATCACATCACCTAAATTTCCTGTGAGTATCATCTTCGAATTTCCTGGAACTATCAACGACTCCACCGTTAAGACCACTCCACCCACACTTGTCCAGGCAAGTCCTATGGTTTCTCCCACTCGTCGCGATGAAGGCAATTGTGGTTTTACAAGCACTGGAGCTCCCAGAAATTCTTCAAGATTTGCAACTCTGATTTTAACATTCTTTTTCCCTTCAATCAATTTTCTGGCAACTTTTCTTAAGAGTTTCGCAAGCAATCTCTCCAGGTTTCTCACACCTGATTCTAACGTGTATTCTTCTATCATCTTTTCAAGGGCTTTTTTACTTATGGAAAAGTCGAAATTCCTTAATCCGTATTCGTTTTTGAGTTTTGGAATGAGGTGTCTTTTCGCAATTTCAACTTTTTCGTTGAGCGTATAACCCGGTATCTCTATGATCTCCATTCTATCAAGTAAGGCGGGAGGAATGGGATCAACGGTGTTAGCGGTTGTCACAAAGACAACATCCGACAAATCAAATGGTATTTCAAGGTAATAGTCCACGAAGTGTGAATTCTGTTCTGGATCCAAAACTTCCAACAAAGCAGCTGCCGGATCTCCCTGAAAGGAAATCCCCATTTTGTCTATTTCGTCTAAAAGTATAAGTGGATTGCTGGTTTTTAATTTCTTCAGCGTTTGGATGATCCTGCCTGGTAATGCACCGACATACGTTCTTCTGTGGCCTCTGATCTCTGCCTCATCACGCATACCCCCTAAAGAAAGCTGATCGAATTTTCTGTTCAGTGCTTTTGCCAACGATTTTCCCAAAGATGTTTTTCCGACACCTGGTGGTCCAACAAGACAGAGAATGGGTGATTTGGCCGTTCCGCTGAATTTTTTCACGGCGATGTAATCCAAAATCCTTTCTTTTACATCTTCCAGACCATAGTGATCTGAATTCAAAATGGCTTCAGCTTTCTTTATATCGAAAGATTCTTCCGTTTTCTCGGTCCATGGTAAATCCAACAACCACTCTATGTAAGTTCTCGATACGCTCGCCTCAGCGGAGGAGGGATGCATCTTTTCAAGACGTTCTATCTCTTTTAGAACGGTCTCTTTCACTTCCGGAGGGTAATTTTTCCCTTTCAACCTATTCCTAAGCTCTTGGGCTTCATCCGTTTTTATTCCCAATTCGTCTTTGATCGTTTCTAACTTTTCTCTAAGGTAGTACTCTTTTTGCGTTTTGTCTATCTTATCTTTGACTTTTTTCTCTATTTTTCCTTCAAGTTCTAAAAGTTCTATTTCTCTGTTAAGATGTTTGAGAAGTTCTATCATTCTTTCCTTGGGATCTCTCATCTCCAAAAAACGTTGCTTTTTCTCCAGATCGGCCGGGATGAATGAAGCCACGGTATCCACCAATTTATCTGGTTCATCAAACATGTCTATCTCTTTCAACGCTTCTTTCGGAAGTCTGTTGGTCATTTCGAAATACTTTTTGGTCGTTTGTTTTACGAGTCTCATCAACGCCAAAACGGCTTTTGTTTTTCTTATCTTTTTGTCCCATATTTCGAATTCGCATACGAAATACGGTTTTTTCCTGACGAATTTCTTTATCTTCACCCTAGAAATTCCTTCCGCTATGGCCTTGAAGCCACCATCTGGTAATTTGGCTATTTGCAACAGGCGTGCAAGCGTTCCGATTTTGTAAATATCTTTTGAGCTTGGATGTTCTATTTCTGGATCTTTTTGAGAGACGAGAATAAGGTATCTCTCTTCCGTGTTAACGACCGCTTCCAAAGCTTTGATCGCCATATCTCTTCCAACGTAAAAGGGAGTCAATGCGGTGGGAAATGCCACTTCTTCTCCTTTTAAGGGAATGCATGGCAACGAAGATGGAAATTCCACATTTTTTTCTTCATCCTCTATGAATTCTTCCAGTCTTTTATATTTCGACAAAAATCTCACCTCTACTTAACGTTTCTTCATATCGTTTTCCCATTGCGGATATTTTGACGTTTCTTTTTTCTTCGTCCACGAATTCAAATTCCACTTTGAAGAATTCCTTCGGAGTAAAGAAATTTAATTTCTCTGGCCATTCAACTACACATACTCCTTCCGCTTCAAAATACTCTTGTAATGGAAAATCTTCAACCTCTTCTTCACTTAATCTATATAAGTCTACATGATAAACTCTCAAAGATGCCTCGTATTCATTTACGATCGTAAATGTAGGGCTGCTAACTTGATAGGGATTTCCACCAAGTCCTTTTACAAGATACCTTGTAAACGTGGTTTTCCCACTTCCCAAATCACCGTACAACAAAAGTATGCTTCCTTTAAAAAGCAAGGAAGCAAGTTTTTGGGCTATATAGGAAAGCTTGTTTTCGTCGATGTTCTTGAAATTCATGAAATTCGTCATCAATTGATTATATCATTATATTCTCATAACTCATAACTTGTTAATTAGAATGCTTAACTTGCTCAACTTGTGCGTCAATTTTACAATCCAACGGTTTTTAACAATCGCTTTTCAAACGATAAGGGAATTTTTGAAATTCTATACGTCGACCCTTAGTAAAAGTCTTTATTATTTACGCCATTTTGATCTATGATTCAAGGAAATCGGCATGTAGCTTTAGTTCATGAGAACCCCATTTATTCGTTTTTTGTATTTGCTATGCGCTACACACTTCAAAGTATTTCTGATGCCAAGGTGGCGAGTTCCGATCTGACACCATGAGTCAATTTAACATGACCGGCGATGGCGTATTTTGAGAATCTAACGCTGCTGTACGTTAAGCCGTTAGAAGAGGCATCCAAATAAGGGCTGTCTATTTGAGAAATATCTCCGGTTAGCACTATTTTAGTTCCCACCCCAACGCGGGTAACTATCGTTTTGACTTCATGCGGAGTTAAATTCTGTGCTTCATCCACTATGATAAATTGGTGTGGGATGCTTCTTCCTCGTGTATAGCTCAAAACCTCTATTTCGAGAAATTTAGGGTGTTCCAACTTCGATAAAGATTTGCCAACGTTATCGAATAGAAATTCGAGGTTATCGTAAATCGGTTGAATCCACGGTCTCATCTTTTCTTCAGCTCCACCCGGTAAGAACCCTATATCCTTTCCCACGGGTACGACTGGACGTGTTACGATCATCTTTCTATATTTCTTCAAATTCTCACACAGATACAGTCCAACCGCCAAAGCCAAAAGTGTTTTTCCAGTGCCTGCTGGTCCTAGCAACGTCACGAATGAAACGTCGTCATCCAAAAGAAGATCAAGGGCCATAAGTTGCTCTTCGTTTAAGGGATGGATGCCCCAAATTTCCGTGTCGAAACCAACTTGAATCGGAACAAGCTTTTTGTTTTTCATTCTGTATATCTTGGAATCGTTGAAGATGACGAATTCATTTTCGAAGAGATCGTTCAATCCAACAGATCTTGGATCTCCATTTGAGGGAGAAGGGATGTTTATTCGACGATAGCCGTCAAGGATCTTATCTTGAGACGTTCTATCTGTTAAATAGTCTTGAGCGATTATTCCTATGGCATCCGCCTTTATTCTCATGTTTATGTCTTTGCTAACCAGGATGGTTTTCAAGTTGCTTCTCTTCGCGATTTGCATCGTGTACAATAGTATCCAATCATCTGCGACTCTATCCGATAAAAAATAAGGCATCTGTTTATGATCTTCGATTATCTCTATTTTCAGCGTTCCGCCGTTCTCCAGTTTTATTCCTTCGTAGAGTCTACCTCGTTGTCTCAACGCATCGAGTTTTCTGGCTATCTCTCTGGCATTTCTTCCAACCTCACCGTTCCTCGTCTTGAGTTTATCTATTTCTTCTATGACGGTTAAGGGAATTATGACGTTGTTATCTTCAAAAGCCTTAAATGCTTCCGGGTCGTGGATCAGAACGTTCGTATCTAAAACGTAATTCTTTATCATTTTGACACCTCCAAATAAAATCGCGCCTCACTCAAGGCGCGATTTGAAAACTTTTTACTTCGTCGTTGTCCAACGTGGTTTAAATGGATAAGACTCTATAGGACTTATATGTTGGATGTACTCTTTCACAACATCGGCCAAAACGTAGTTGGTGTTGTACTGTTCACCGTTCTTAAGCATCGAATAATGATCTCCGCCATTTGCCATGTAGTCGTTGGTGGCGATGAGGTAAACTTTGTTGGGATCTATCGGTTTTCCCTGAATTTTTATGTCTTTGACGCCTTTTGGAGTTACAACGTAGGTCAATCCCCACGGATTCAGTCTTGCACCCGTATCATTAGGATGTGGCATGGCTCCCCACTCCACGGCTTTTATGAGATCTGATCCTTTGAGTTTTATGAGAACGACGGTGTTTCCAAAAGGAAGAACGGTGAGTATATCTCTGTACGTGATGGTTCCAGGCGCAATTGAAGCTCTGATACCCCCGCCATTTTGAAGAACGGCTTGAATTCCTTGATTTTTGAATTTCCATGCAACGGCATCAGTTATGAGATGACCTATCAAAGAATCCGCTTTTCTTGTGAGTTCGCCCTTGTTGGAGAAGTTGACTTTCGAGTATCCTATCGGCTCGTTTAGCTTCTTTGCACCGAGTTCTTTGTAAGCGGCCAACAGATCTTGAATGTTTTTATCCGGTTTTATTTCCTTTCCAACGTAAGTGTACGTCACCTTACCGTTCTTATCCTTGTGATACACTTTCAAATTTATCGGGATGAGTTTGTAGGTGTAATCCGTTACTTTTCCATCTTTTATTATGAGATCAAGTCTTGCAACGTATTTGGAAAAAGAGCCAGCTTGGATTATCAAAGTACCTTTTACGTTCAAAGGTTCTTCCACAACCGTGTGGCTGTGTCCATCCATTATAGCGGTTATGCCCTTAACGCTTTCGGCCAACGAAACACTTCCGCCGTACGGATCATTCGGTTTGTTGGTAGTGAGAAGATTTCTCATGGTTAAAGCGTTGTTGTACACTTTCGAACCTGCGACGAGTCCTTTGCCGAATATGCCCAAATGTGTAAGGGCCAATACAACTCCATCTTTGCCTATCATGGTATGCAGAAGAGGGACGTATTTCTTTGCAACGTCGATGGGAGAAAGGAAGTCGTACATTTTCACATAATTTGGATTTCCTATGTATTCCGTTGTTTTTGTCGTGAGACCGAGAATGGCAACTTTAAGATCTGGGAAAGTTTTTATTATGTAAGGTTTTCCCAACGTTTCATCTGTTCCTTTGTAAACGACGTTTGCAGACAGGAAAGGAAAATTCGCCCATGTCATCTGTCTCATAAGGACGGACCATGGATGATCGAATTCATGATTACCTATGGCCATGGCGTCTAAACCCATAGCGTTTAAAGCCTCTATATCTGGTTTAGCGTAAAGCAGATCCGATTCCGGGACACCGGTATTCACATCTCCTGCGTGCAAGAAGAGGACATCCCATCCATTAGCTTTTGCTTCAGCCCTCACCTGGTTGACAACACTTGCGATAGCGGCGAACCCACCTATATCCGGATCGTGCCACTCATTGTACGCCCATGCGTGACCGTGGGTATCGTTTATCTCCAATATCACAAGGTGAGCTGCCATCGCCATCAGTGATAAGGAGACCAACAACACCGTCAAGATCAACAAAGATTTTCTTAGCATGCTTTTTCCCTCCTTATAAATTATTTGGTGTTTCTATTTTAACATATTCGTTAAACGAAAGATGAGAGTTACTCTTTTTTGTTTATTTCTGGTACTAATTTGCTTATGGTTTCAGAGTTGGTTAAAATGATGATAGAATTAAGAATGAGGGGGTGAAAAAACGTTGAAGAAGATGGAACTTGCCAAAACGGGTACGTACCTTCCCGCTGTCGGATTGGGAACATGGGGAATGGGAGGAAAGTTCGAAGCAGATCGTTCAAACGACGAAGTT
This sequence comes from uncultured Mesoaciditoga sp., assembly GCA_964503355.1. Taxonomy (GTDB): domain Bacteria; phylum Thermotogota; class Thermotogae; order Mesoaciditogales; family Mesoaciditogaceae; genus Mesoaciditoga. The sequence goes on along the minus strand of CAZCZS010000038.1, from coordinate 2,203 downwards.
GCGGTACGAGCTATAGTTAAAGCCGTTGAACTTGGGATGACGCATATAGATACCGCGGAATTTTACGGAAATGGACACACGGAAGAAATAGTCGGCATGGCCTTAAAGCAACTTAAAAGAGAAGAACTGTTCATAACCTCAAAGATATGGCCTACCCACTTGAATTATCGCGACGCTTTGAATTCCATTTCAAACACGCTCAAGAGACTCGGTACCGATCACGTGGATTTGTATCTGATTCATTGGCCTTCTGCTGAAACGAGTATCAAGAACTCAATTGACATCATGAATTCCATTTTAGACAAAGGCTATACTCGTTACATAGGAGTTAGCAATTTTTCCGTTGTGGAATTGGAAGAGGCCGTGGAGAATTCCAAAGCTCCAATAGTATGCAATCAAATAAGGTACAACGTGGAAGATAGAAGTGCGGAAAAGTCCGGTCTTGTCGAATATTGTAAAGGTAAAAACATAAGTGTGGTTGCGTACTCACCTTTGAACAGAATGGAAATAAGTGAAAGTACGAGAAATAAGCTGAAAGCGATCGCTAAAAAACATGACGCTACGCCAGCTCAAATCGCACTAGCATGGCTTATAACAAAGGAAGTTTTTGTCATTCCAAAAGCTGTTGACGAAAAGCATCTCTTGGAAAATGCGAAGGCTGGCGAAATAACGTTGAGTGAAGACGAGATGAAAATGTTGGAATGAATGAAAACGATGTTTTGAAAGGAGGGAATAAGAAGATGAGAAGGATTTTGATCTTTTCTACTCTGCTTGTTGGAATATTTTTCGTGGCCATTTCAAATGGCTTGATGTATCCAACCGCCGATTTGCTTGAAAATGGACAAGTTGAATTTTCACTTGGAAGTATGCATATAGGTATTGGAGCTGGTATAGGAGGTAACTTTGAACTTGGATACGCATTGTCCGTTTACGATATGGGAACTTACTTGAAGATGCGGCCTTTTAGAAACACTTTAATAGGTGTTTCCTATTTACCCTTCAATTTTTGTCTTTTTGGCACGTGTGAAACCACGCGTCTTTTCAACGTTTATGGTGTTTACAAAATTGGAAATCCGTCTTTCAACACGAATTTTGGCTTAAAGCTTCTTGCGGCCAACGGTGAAAACATGGTAGACGCGTTTACCGTAATTCAGAAGAAAATGAATTCCTCTTTACTCATTTTAGAAGGAGGAATTGAAAAACTCTCAACTTCTCCGGATGTAAAGTTCAATGTTGGTACGGGGATATACGAAAAATTCAACTCTTTCTCGATTAAGGGAGGATTGATGTGGATGAATTTCAAACTCAACGAAGAATCCGTAATGCATCCTCTCCCTTATTTGGAAGTGGATTTGACTTTAGATCTCGTGAAGAGGTGATCTTAAATGAGGAGTGGCGTTTTGGTGATACTTTTGTTGGCAACAGTTTTCGTGTTCAGTTTCGCTTGGACCTTTTTGGAAACACCAAGGGCTTTCGTTTTGAAAGACGGAATTTTTCAATTTTCAAGTTTAAACGTATTTTCCCAGAATTCCATGATTTTAGGAATGGGCAACTTTTCTGAAATTGGAATAGTTGACTCCTCGTTCTTGGAACAGATACAAGTTTTGAAAAAGCCTTTTGACCTTTCCGTTGGAATGAGAGTGGGATTCGATGAGAATTCTTCTTTTTTCCTGGCCGTCGGTGAAAAAACCAGAGCTTTTGAATTTTCGAGTGCCATTTCTTACGATACTCCGCGCTCTTCAGAGACTTCGATCACGTTTTACGCGTTGGCGGGTGTTCCCACACAAATCGGAAACGTTAGACTTGAGTACAAAAAGAGTTCTCGTTCAAATCTCTTGGCGGTTGGAATAGTCGCCAATTTTTCGGCGAATGAAAAGGTAAGATGGCTTTTCAGATCCTTAAGTGTTGGAGTGGGAATGGGATGGGATTTCAACAACGTTGAGAATTTCTACCCTTCCAATACGTATTTCGTTTTTCAATACACGAGATGATGGCATTTACCGAATAAACGATGGTGAATGATAACTAAACTTGTGCGTCAACTTTACAAGCACGACTTTTAACCACACATCGCTTTTCAAGCGATAAAGGGATTTTTTTGAAGATATCATCCTGGATCTTCTCTTTTTGTCATGCCGTACCAAACGAAGGTCATCATCAACCGACCGTAGGTCCTCCCGGACCTGATCCGGGATCTCGTTCT
>CAZCZS010000037.1:11339-17125 GCA_964503355.1 uncultured Mesoaciditoga sp. | reverse complement strand
CGTGAGTTTATAGCGAAATACATTTTTCATATTTCATTTTACCATCTCACGTTGTACGAGAGTAACGAAAAAAGGTTGTGGTGTAACAAAGTTCATTGAAAACAGCGTGAATGTTGAAAAATTGACAACATTGCGTAAAATAATTTGAACAAATTAACTTCAAGGGTTCAAATCTCCCATGAAGTTTTCATCAAGGCATATGAGCTCGCCATCTGGAAATTCACAAAAGTGAGGCTGTAAGACACAGGATGTGTCGAAAAAGCGAAGCACTCACGGATGAGTGTGTTGGCGTGCCTGACGATTTTCTGTAGAGTCTTTGACCATAACGTCATTGCGGGCTTGACGTGCTTGATGGAGTCTTTGACCTCAACGTCATTCCGGCCTACGAGCCGGAATCTCATCCTTTTGAAGCGAGGATGAGATCCCGGATCAGGTCCGGGATGACATCTTCGAAAAAAATTCTTTATCGCTTGAAAAGCGATTTATCTTTATTCACAAGTTAAGTGAACGCGACTTTTGAATAATTCTGTAAAGGTCACTTGAAAAAAATGCAAAATCAGTGGTATTATAATCAAGCTGATATCAGCACATTTTGCATATCGAAAGGGGGAATTTTCGTGAAACGTGTTTTGTTGTTGAGTATGGTTATAGCGAGCTTGTTGACTTTGAGTGTGTTCGCCGCAACACCCGGACAGCTTCTCATTTGGGCGGACTCAACTCGAGCTCCGATTCTGAAACAGCTGGGAAATGAATTCCAGTCGGTCTACGGCGTGCCGGTTAAAGTTGTTGAAATGAACTTTGGTGATATAAGAAGTAAATTCGTAACGGCGGCATCAGCTGGACAAGGACCAGATATAATAGTGGGAGCGAACGATTGGGTTGGAGAATTGGCCGCGGATGGTCTGTTAACTCCCATCAATTTCTTAACCAAAGATCAACTTAAAGCCTTTGCTCCGACATCTCTTGAGGCCTTTTCTTACAATGGAAAGCTTTACGGACTTCCTTATGGAATAGATGTACTCGCTCTGTTCTACAACAAAGATTACGTTACGAGCATTCCAAAAACGGCTGAAGATTTCTTCAACATGGCTAAACAGATGACTGGCGGTGGATTTTATGGATTGGCGTACGGTGTTTATGGAAATCCGTACTTTTCAGCACCATTCATTCAAGGTTTTGGTGGCTACATATTCGGAACCAACAAAAATGGTGGCTTGAATCCGAACGATATAGGTCTTGCAAACGCCGGAGCGGTAAAAGGTCTTGAATTCATAGTGAAGATGTTCAAGGAAGGTCTTCTTCCAAAGGGAGAAGATTACAACACCATGATGAAGCTTTTCGACTCTGGAAAAGCCGCGATGATGATAAACGGAGAATGGGCAGTTCCTCAGGTTCAACAAGCTGGTATAAACTTTGGAGTTGCACCGATCCCGGGTGGAAAACCGTTCGTTGGTGTTCAGGGCTTTATGATCAATTCGAAATCACCGAACCAAATTCAAATAATGGAATTCATGGCGAATTACATAGATACCGAAGAAACGATGTACAAGTTGTGGCAAGCCGATCCGAGGATTCCAGCGAGATACGACGTGGCTAAAAAAGCAGAAGCTTCTGCTCCGTGGTTGAAAGGATTCGTGGAAGCTTTGGCCAACACGACACCGATGCCTAACATTCCTCAAATGGCATCTGTGTGGAATGCATGGACAAATGCGTTGAATTTGGCCATAAGCGGGAAAGAATCCGCCCAAGCTGCTTTGACAACGGCTGTTGAACAGATAAAAGCAGCGATAGCCAAGAAATGATCTGATTTGAAATTGTGAGGCGGGATAATCCCGCCTCATTTTTTGGAGGGATGAAGTTGTCTCTAAAAAGAATCGCAATTTGGTTAGGTGTAACCTTCATCGACGCGATTTTGGCTTGGTCAGTTGTTGTTTTGTCCACAAATAGCTCTTACGGCTTGGCTGTGATAGTTGTACTTTTACTCATTTTCATAGATTATGCCCTTATAAACCCCAAGGGTTATCCTTTTTTATACATGATACCCGCTCTTATATTCATGATGATATTGACCGTTTATCCCATTTATTACACTTTTCAAATCGCTTTTGAGAATTACATGACCGGTTACATGTGGAGCCGTCAGCAAGTTATGGATACCCTTTTGAACACCATCGTTATAAAGCCAAATCCAAAGTATTTTGATTATTCCGTTTATACACTGTACAAAGGGTACGTTCCAAGCGAACGGTTTGTTCTTCTGTTAAAAGGGGAGGATGGGAAACTTTACATTGCGGAGATGCCGCAACAAAGTGGAAAGAGATACATAAGCCGGTTCGAAATGCTCACAGACGGAAGTGTATCTATAGACGGAATGACATATTCCATAGTAAGATCCGTTAAAGATCCATCGAAGATCATTTCCATCACTTCACAAAATGGGGTTTACAATTATTTTTACAATCCAGCGGATCACGATACCTTTCCAAATTTGAAATTTTTCAACATGCATTATTCTTCCATTTTGAGCGACACGGAATTCGTAAATCCACAAGTGGGTACGCTTTTCTTCACGAACAAATATGGATTTTCAAAGTTGGTAACGGCGAAATACGAATACACACTCTCAAGAATGACCGTCTTGGAAAACGGTAAAAACGTGGAAAAAACGGTACTCATCAACACCATTACCGGCATGCCGGTGATAGAAAGAGATTACGCCTTTTGGAATGTAGATCCCGAAACCGGTAAGAAAACGAAGATAATGGGTTATTACGGTTATGCTGGCCTCAAAAACTTCAAAGATCTCTTGACCAACAAACAGATCATGAGTCCTTTTTTATCCGTTTTCATTTGGACATTTGAATGGGCCGCACTGAGCGTCTTTTTCACTTTCAGCGTTGGTTTGATACTGGCCATCATACTGAACAACAGACGGATGAAATTCAGAAGCATTTATAGAACTCTTCTTATAATTCCTTGGGCCATTCCGGCTTTCATTTCAATAATAATGTTCAGAGTGGGATTCTTCAACGTGAGCTTTGGAATAATAAACAAGATTTTTTTGGAAAAGTGGCTTCATCTCGGTCCGATAGATTGGTTTGGAAACGCTTTCTGGGCAAAAGTTGCCTTGCTGTTGGTGAACACGTGGTTGGGCTTTCCGTACATGATGGTCATATCCCTTGGAGCGCTTCAGTCCATACCAAATGAACTCTACGAAGCCGCTTCGATAGATGGGGCTTCCAAATGGCACGCCTTTTGGAAGATAACTTTTCCGTTACTCATGATCCCACTCGCACCTTTGCTCGTGGCTTCTTTCGCATTTAATTTCAACAATTTCAACGTCATCTACCTTTTGACAGGAGGGGGACCACCAATACCGAATTCCATAACTCCCGCGGGACAAACGGACATACTTTTAAGCTACACTTACAATCTTGCCTTTGGAGGCGCATCTGGTAGAAATTACGGTCTCGCTGCCGCGATATCCATTTTGATATTCATCATAATCGCCACCATAAGCGCCGTTAATTTCAAGCTTTCTGGATCTTTTGAAGAGGTGAACAAATGATGAGATCTCACCCGATAAGGCATGTCGTGATATGGGCGGTTATAGCAGTTGTTCTTTTTCCGGTGTTGTGGATTTTCACCACATCCATAAGAAGGGATAACGCGTATATAAGCTCGTCGCTTTTTTCAAGTCAAACAACGTGGCAGAATTACATCGATCTGATCGTTGAACCAAAAAACGTTCCGGCCTTGTACAACGAGATATCAAACATATACAGTCTTGGTGAGCCTTACGATAAGATGAGCAAAAAACAAATCTTGTCGAAGTTGAATTCCGATTTCAAAGCTTATCAAAACTACTTCGCTTTAACATCTAAAATGTCAAAGTCTATAAACGAAGATGCAAAATGGATAAGTGATAACGTTTTACCTAAATCGGAATCCGTCGCCGTTGATAACGTTAAGATCAACGCCAAAGAAGATGTGAAATACGTCAGCAATCTGCTTTCTTATCTCTCCAAAAGATATTCTTCGTTGACCAACGAAGAAAAACTCGCTGGAATGTATAAAATCATGCTACAACTCAAAAATTCCCCAAACAAACGTGTTTTAAAGATGGTTGGATCTTATTTTCCTCAACTCGAAGAGCGATGGAACGAATATGTTGAGAATTCGAAGAAACTTTCCAAAAAAATATCATCTTTCTCCTCGAAAGTGAAAAACATTCTTGAAAAAAACGGGATAAATACGAGGATCGCGAACGATCTCGTGAAGGCGTACGCTGAAACTTACGAGATGATGAAGGATGGAAATTTCTCGTATGCCGAATGGTTTGCCCCGATATACCTTAGAAGAATAAACATGGACAGTGTGAAATTGGCTCAAAAAATTCAAGGTCAAGATAGAGTGGAGCTTTTGAACATGAAAGCCGAGGTTTTTTCAACCGCTCAGGCTTTGAATAATGCAAAATCTTCTTACGATGAAGTGCTTACCGCCGCTTTGAATCAAGTTCAAAAGGCTTACGAGGATCTTGTGGGAAATTATCAAAACTCGTTGGATGAGCTCAACTCATCTTATTCTGAAAAGATGTCAGAACTCGATTCTTTAAAGGAAGAAATTGCCAAGTACTCTTCTTCTCTTACGAAGGATGCTTCTCAAATAGCGCTCTTTTCCACGAACATAATTCCCACTTCCATAGCCCTTGATAAATTTGTCTCCATGGTGAAAAGCGCGTCGGCTAATTTTCAGCTACATTCAAAAGGAGAAAGTGGTAACTTTTACGATTTTTCACCGTATATCGCTCTTGCTCAAAAATGGATGAAAACGGTTCCATCTGATGAGAAATTTCTCGAGGTAACCAAAAGAGTTAAGAATATTCTAAACGATCTGGAATACCTTCAATCAAAAGATTCTTTCATGTCTTCCAATGAGAATTCGGATGTTGTGGCCAACGTGAAATCTTCTCTTCCGTTTGTCATGATAAAACTCAAATCCGCTTTGAAGATGTCGTTGGCGGTTTTGGAGGATTACGCTTCGATTGAAAGCGAAATGACCGATGTTTACAATCAGATTCAAAAGCTAAATCAAGAAGTTTCCAAGCTTTCCCGACAAATAACGCCTCTGCGTGAAAAGTTGAATGAAGCCAATTCGAAAATCCTAACTGCTCAACTTTATCATTCAACTGAGCTTTTCAATGAAAAAATGGGAGAAGATGTGACCAACTTGAATTCTTCGAATTCCTTTGAAAGCGCTCAGACCTTTTTGAAGGATCTGAGTGATTTTTACGCAAGGGTTAAAAACTCCAATTTAAAAATCCCTTCAACTCCATCTTTTGAAAGATACGATGAATTTTTCAACGTAAAAAAACTCATTGAAACTCTCAATCTAACGTTCAAAACTTCGAAAGACATCGACGAATTGGTTTCCCAATACTCCTCTTACGTAAACGATCTAAAAGTCAGAAGCGACTCTTATATAGAGATCAACATGTTGGGATTTCCACTTGTGGTCAACGAATTATCTTCGATGAACTCTCTGTATCAACAGCTTTACGTTTCTAAAATAGGACCGGCTCTTGGTATAATTTCAAGGCGTAGTCATGATCTTTCAACATTGCCTTACCTTTCAAAAGCGTCAAAAAAGCTCAACGATATGAACGATAAGTCTTACTATTTAACGCAATATTGGAAGGTCAAATACGTTCCGCCTTTCATGAGATGGCTTTTAAACAGTATAGTGGTCGCGGGAACGGCAGCGGTGATCACCGTGTTTTTATCAGC
>CAZCZS010000037.1:0-11329 GCA_964503355.1 uncultured Mesoaciditoga sp. | reverse complement strand
TGGCCTATCCATTTTCAAGGTTCAGATTCGTTGGAAGAAAGTACGGTCTTATAGGATTGCTGCTTGTTCAGATGTTTCCAACTATGATGGCCATGGTTGCGCTTTACCTTTTGTTGAATTTCATTGGAAAATTCTTCCCGCCGTTGGGTTTGAACACTCTGGGAGGACTAACCTTTCTTTACATAGGGGGTGGAATAGCTTTTAACGCCTGGTTGATAAAAGGATTTTTCGATGCCATACCAAGGGAACTTGAAGAGGCCGCAATGGTGGATGGCGCTACGAGATTCCAAACTTTTTGGAAAGTCGTGTTACCGCTTTCGGCTCCAGTTTTAGCAGTTACGACGATTCTTGGTTTCGTTGGAAATTACGGTGACTACATATTGGCATCGATAGTTCTAACGGGGATAAATCATTACACTTACGCAGTCGGATTGCAAACGTTCTCAACCAGCCAATATTCCACCAATTGGGGTTTGATGACCGCCGCTGCTCTGATAGGAATGATTCCAATATTGGCCATTTTCCTTGGATTACAGAGATTCATAGTTGGTGGATTAACACAAGGATCGGTGAAAGGATGAAAGTAGATTATTCAAACTCTTTGGTGAACCTTATCAATTCCATCACGGCGAAGTTCGGACTCGTTCCAAGACACGAGCCACTTGAGATCGACATTCTCGGAAAGAAATTCGAAAAGGCCGAGAGGGTTGTTTTGTTCTTGATCGATGCCATGGGCTACGATGTGGTTTCAAAGATAGTTGAAGAGAACGAAGATGAATTCAAAATATTTGGAAAAGTTCATAAGTTATCGACCATCTTTCCATCCACAACGGTCGCAGCGCTTAGCACCGTTGCAACAGGTGCTCTTCCCATAGAACATGGAATGCTTGGATACGTTCTTTATCTCAAAGAGTACGGGACGTTAACGAACATGATAGAATTCTCTCCGTTGGGAATGCCACGGGATTCTTTGTTAATGAGAGGGCTCAATCCTTCTTCGTTTTTGGAAGTTCCAACGCTGTATGAAGCTTTAAAAAATTACGGCGTTAATCCTTTGATCATCACGGCGAACGCGTTCAAGGAAAGCGGACTTTCAAAAACTTTAAATCATAACGCCGCAGTTCAAGGATACATAAGTAAAACCGATATGATGACGAAGATAAGGAAGGCAATTGAATCTCAAAAGTATGCTTACGTGTACGCTTATTGGCCGATGGTCGACGCGATGGGACACGTGTACGGTCCATCTTCCGAAGAGTACTTTGAGGAAGCGAAGGATACGCTTTTGAAATTCAAAGATCTTGTGGTTGAAAGGTTAAACGATGATTTAAGAGAAAGCACTTCATTTTTAATCGTCGCGGATCACGGTCAAATGAAGGCAAATTGGAGAAACGATTGGGTGATCTCACCATGTGATGACTTCGCCGCGACTTTGGAGATGTTACCCGCCGGAGAACCGAGAATGATGTACCTATACACGAAAGATCCACAGAAGACGGTGGAAAAGGGTATGGAATTCTTCAAGGGAAACGTTGATTTTTATCCTTCAAAGCAGGCCGTTGAAGAGGGATTGTTCGGCGTCTTACCCAAATCGAAAAAAGCTCTTGACAGAATCGGGGATCTTCTGGCGATTCCAAAAGCCGATCACTCCTTCACGATAAAGTATCTGGGCAACGAAAGACATCTTAAAGGAAAACATGGTGGAATTTCAAGTCAAGAAATGGAGATACCGCTCTTTTCTTTTTAAACATCCTGACGAATTTATCTTAAGGAGGTACAAAAATCGAAGCGCAAAAGAAAGTGGAAGAATTCTACACCCAAGATCTTTTCATGTCTGTGAATGTCTTATGGTTGATCATCGCCGTTTTTGTGCCATTGGTTTTGTACTACGTGATGTTCAAGATGACGCTGGCCGTTGACAAACACATTTCTCATAAAAAGAAGATATATCTTTTCTTGTTCTCAAAAAAGAAAACGGATGAAATTCCAAATGATGTCAAGGAAGATCTGAAGCTTTTTCCAACGAACACGATGATTTACTACTTGATCTTTCTCGCTTCTGGTGTGGTGGTTTTTTTCGTGGACTTTTACTATCCCATAGATCTGGCTACTTTTTACATACCAACTCCAACTCTTATCGCTTTGATAGTGAATTTCTTTTTCCTTGTGACGTTGAGTGATGTGATTTCCAAGAGATTCTACGTCCATGAAGAATGGGAAAAAGATATGGAAAGATATCTTTTTTTCGATAGGGAAAAAAGCGCTTTTTTCAAAAAAAGAAGCGGACTGGGATTCATGCTACTATCTTTTTTAACGTTGGGAGTGTACGTGTACATATATCTTTTTCTCGTCAATCGAGAGTACACCAATCACGTTGTTTTCGATTACAAAAACGTTAAAAAGATGATCTCTGAAAGCGAAGAGTGGAAAGACGTATGATAGTTGGATTAGGTGTGGACGTGGTCGAAATTTCAAGAGTTAACGACAAATTGGCGATGAAAATATTGTCGGCTCACGAACAGAGGTTATGGGAGAAAAGAAAGAACAAAAAAGAATTTCTGGCGGGGAGATTTGCCTTAAAAGAGGCTTTTTTCAAAGCATTGGGAACGGGGATAAGGTATTACAAGTTCAAGGATATCTCTTTCATTCCGAATTCACTTGGAAAGATCACCCTAGAGGAAAATGACGTCCTAAAAGAAATTCGAAAAAGATACGAATTTGAAAATATCCATGCCAGTCTTTCTCATGATGGGGGAGTCGCCATGGCGGTGGTTATAATCGAGAGGGAGGGATTTAAATGAAAAAAAGGATTTTCTTTCTTTTGGCGTCCGTTTTGATTCTTTTAGTCCTAACGACTTTTGCGAACGACATGGAAAATATCTTCTTTGAAGCAAGGGCTTCACAAAACGCCACTCAAATGTTTGAACTCATCCAAAGCTTAAAGAAAATGCCAAATCTTGAAAAAGACGCCACTTCTTTGAAGATATTGGCAGATGCCTGCGTGGAGTATGGATTGTGGGGTGCCAAGAAGAATGAAAAAGAGAAGTATTTCGATGACGGCATAAAATATGCAGATATGGCGATAAAGCTCAGAAAAGACGACGCTTACCTTTATTTCATAAAGGGAGCGGCCATAGGAAGATTGGCGCAATACAAAGGGATCATCCAGAGTCTTTTCATGCTTAGGGATTTCGATCACGCCATCAACAAAGCCATAGAGTTGAACCCAAAGCTTTACAGAGCTTACGTGGCGCTCGCGATGAGATACAGGGATACTCCATGGCCGTTTGCGAATTTTGGAAGATCGGAAAAACTTTTTTTAAAGGCCATAGAATTGGATCCTAAGTACGTTTACGCTTACTACGAACTCGCAAAATTGTATTTGAAATGGGGGAAAAAGGATAAAGCTAGGGAGATATTCCTCAAAATGAGCAAGATGTCTCCTGAAAAAGAATTTTACGTTCAAGAGTCGAAGAACATCGAATTCGCAAAAAAATGGCTCGAGGAGAACGGTTGATCTCCTCGAGCTCCTCAAATCACTTTTTCAAAAAACGCGAATTCATCCAAGAATTTCTTCCAGTACTTCTTCCAAAACGTCAAGTCCTTCGTTCAATTGTTCGTCAGTTATGACCAAAGAGTTCAGAAATCTTATGACGTTGTGATAAACTCCCGCCCTGATGAATATCGCGCCTTTTTTCAAGGATCTTTGAAGTATCTCAGAGACGATCTCTTCGTTTGGTTCTTTTGTCTTTCTGTCTTTCACGAATTCGTATCCAACCATAGCACCTAATCCGCGAACGTCCCCGATGACGTCGTATTTTTCTTGGAGTTTTTTGCCTCTTTCCATTATCATCTTGCCTATATGATTTGCCCTTTCGAACAGATCGTTTTCTTCTATGAAATCCAAGACCGCATTTGCGGCGGCGCAGGCTATTGGGTTTCCGATGAAAGTTCCTCCTATAGAAGAATCATCCGGAGAATCCATTATCTCCGCTTTTCCAACAACACCTGAAAGTGGAAGGCCACCTGCTATGGACTTGGCAAAGGTTATCAAATCCGGTTCAATACCAAAATGTTCTATCGCAAACATCTTACCAGTTCTTCCAATTCCGGCTTGTATTTCGTCGTCTACAAGAAGTATTCCTTTTTCATCGCACAATTCCCTCAATTTTTTGATGTACTTTGCCCTTGGGACGTTAAATCCTCCCTCACCTTGTAGAGGTTCTATCACGATGGCGCCAACATCATCTGCGGATACTTGATAATCAAACGCCTTTTCAAGTGCCGTGAAGCATTCCAAATTACACGTATCCGGATCTTTGTAGAAAGGACATCTGTAACAGTTCGGATAGGGAACTCTGTAAACGTCTGATGCGAACGGGGCGAATTTGGATTTGTAAGGTTCTGGTTTGGAGGTCATCGTCATCGTCAACATGGTTCTTCCGTGAAAAGCCCCTTCGTAAACTATTATGGCCTTTTTTCCGGTGTAGGCTTTCGCTATTTTGACGGCGTTCTCAACAGCTTCAGCCCCTGAATTGAAAAACACTGTTTTCTTCGGCGTGTCACCTGGTGCGAGCTTGTTCATCCTTTCAGCAAGCGTTATGAGGTTTTCGTAGGGAAATACGGAAAAATCGGTATGGGTAAATCTTTCAACCTGATTTTTCACCGCTTCGACAACCTTATCGTTAGCGTGACCAACGTTTAGCACTCCAAGCCCGCCGGAAAAATCTATAAAGGTGTTTCCATCTATATCCGTCACCAGCGCGCCTTTGGCGTGATCGATGATGGATGGGACGTAGACTGATAAGGGCTTTGCGACGTTTTCATCCAACCTTTTCAGCCATTCTTTTGCCTTTGGACCGGGCAATTCGGTTTTGATGTTTATGAATTTTCCCACTGACGCTCCCTCCTTTATCGTTAACACTTATTCGAAGTATATCATATACTTCAATCGCATTTCCACGCTTTTTTAACGTGCTTTAAAGTCACAATTCGTGGTAAAATTAAGAGGGTGAATGAGGATGAACGTTATCGATAAAATGAGTCTTGATAACCCTATTTTGTATTACAAACTCGATCCCGGCGAAATGGGAATAGCCACTCCATCTTCAGCTGTTTTCAGTATTTCGCATGTGGCGGGCCATGAAACGGGAAACGCGGTTCGTGCTGAAGCCGAGGCCGTTGCCAACGGTGGGTATGTGATATATTCGGCGATAACTTTGGATATGAGAAAAAGAGGTGCTTTTTTGGCTGCCGTTGCCGGAAAGACAACGGTGGAAATTTATTATCCACGCGGTAAAAGCGAATTCTTGAAAGAAAAGAAACGTTCAACTTCAACGCTTTCATTTCAAGAGATAAAAGCGAGGTTGAAGAATTCTTTGAACACATTAAAAGGTGAGTTGAAATACGTTAAAAATCCAGCGAGAAGAGCGCAAATTCAAAGGAAGATATCCCAAATAGAGAACGCTCTTAGAATGTTGGAAAGTGGAAACATCCTTCAAAATATAGAAAGTCTGGTGAATACGTATGCCTGATCTTCTGGTTATCGTGGATATGCAAAACGATTTCGTTACGAAAGGTGGGGCTCTGTATTTTGAAAAAGCGGAAGATGTAAAACCGGTGGTTTTGGATTGTGTCAAGAATCACGTTGAAAAAGATGAAAACATCATTTTCACTCAAGACTGGCATGAAAAAGACGATGAAGAATTCAAGCTCTTTCCTCCTCACTGCGTGAAAAATACATGGGGTGCTGAACTTTTTGACGAATTAAAAGAGCTGGTACAAGGATACGATAAAGCTTTTTTCGTGAAAAAGAGGAAATTTTCCGCTTTTTACGGAACGGATTTGGACGAAAAATTGAAAGAGCTCTCTCCAACTAAGATCGAAGTATGTGGCGTGGCAACCAACATATGTGTGCTTTTCACAGTGGAAGAGTTGAGAAATAGAGGTTACGAAGTCATTCTTTATGAAAACGGTGTATCATCTTACGATGAAAAATTGCACGAGTTTGCCCTTTCTCAAATGAGAGATGTCTTGGGTGCTAAAATAGAGCGTTGGAGGTGAAGATGGTGAAAGCTCAAAGATTGGATCCGCGAGTGTTCAAAGTACCGATAGATAGGATAAGGGCCGGATACTATTCAGATAAATACTTCACGAGATACGTTGAAGTTTTAAAAAAAGATGATCACCATCCAAGGGTACTCTACCAATTCTTTCCACGAAAAGATGCCGTGATCGTCGGAATAGATGAAGCGCTTGCGATACTGAAACTCTGTACAGGTTACTACAAAGATGAAGAAAAGGCTGACAAACTTTTCAAAGAACTACTGGTGGCGGAGCGTGAGCTTCAGAACGCCGTTTACGTCATGGACAGGAAAGAGATAGAGAGGGTAAATCGTAAAAGATGGGATCTGCGTGAATCTCTTAACAAATTATGGGTGGACAAATTTTCCGAAATAGAGGTTAAGGCTTTGTACGATGGCGAAGAAGCCAAAAACATGGAACCTATAATGACGATAGAAGGCGATCCTTCGTACTTCGGTTATCTGGAAACCGTGCTTCTTGGTGTTATAGCCAGGGGAAGTTCCACAGCCACCGCTGTGAAAAAGGTAACCGAGGTTGCAAACGGGAAACCAATTCTCTTTTTCTCGGCTCGTTTCGATCATTATTGGGTTCAGGCGACGGATGGATACGCGGCTTTTAAATCGGGAGCGGATGTCGTTTCCACAGACGCGAACGCCGATTATTGGGGAGCCGAGGCGACGGGGACCGTTCCACACGCTTTGATAGCCGCATACGGAGGATCCACATCCCTTGCGGCCATAAAGTTCGATCAACATATAGGTCCAAACGTCAATCGAATAATTCTTGTGGATTGGGAAAACGATGTTATAGGAACTACCAAGAAAATGCTAAAAGATTTCTACGAATACGCCACAGGTGAAAAATACCATGAAGGAGCGCCGCTAAATAAGATAATAGGCTCCGGTAAAAAGAAGATATGGGGAGTGAGATTTGACACTTCTGGAACGTTAAGGGACCTCTCCGTTACCCCTATAGGTGAAATGTCTTTGGGAGTTTGTCCAGAGCTTGTTTGGAAGGCGAGAAAAGAGTTCGATTCAATGGGGTTGGAAAATTTGAAGATAATAGTCTCTGGTGGTTTTAACGCGGAAAAGATAGCTCTCTTTGAAAAATTGAACGTTCCCGTGGACGCTTATGGTGTTGGCTCCTCTCTTCTCAAAGATAAGGTTGACATAACAGCGGATATAGTTGAAGTCAACGGAAAGCCGTGTGCGAAAGTGGGGAGGAAAAAAGCGGACTTTTCGCGGCTTGAAAAAGTTGAATATTGAAATCAGACGGTAAGGTCAATTTAGGAGGTGTACTGTACAAATGGGTGAAAAAGGAACATGGGTTGTAAAAGAAGGATTTGCCGATATGTTTAAAAACGGCGTGATCATGGACGTTACGACTCCGGAGCAGGCTAAAATAGCGGAAGAAGCCGGCGCCGTTGCGGTCATGGCGTTGGAAAGGGTTCCAGCCGATATAAGAAAGGCCGGTGGAGTGGCTCGAATGGCAGATGTGGGACTCATTCGTAAGATAATGGAGGCCGTCTCCATACCGGTTATGGCAAAGGTTAGGATCGGTCATATCGCGGAAGCACGCATATTGGAAGCACTGGGAGTTGATTTTATAGATGAAAGCGAAGTTCTTACCCCCGCGGATGACAAATATCATATAAACAAACACGATTTCAACGTTCCCTTCGTTTGTGGCGCAAGAGATCTCGGAGAAGCTTTAAGGAGAATATCCGAAGGTGCCGCCATGATAAGAACAAAGGGCGAAGCCGGTACCGGTAACATAGTTGAGGCCGTTAAACATATGAGAACCGTTATGGACGCGATAAGAAAGTTAAAATTCATGGCGGATGAAGAGCTTTCAGCGTTCGCGAAAGAATTGAGAGCTCCATTGGAATTAGTTAGACTTGTCAAGGAGAAAGGAAGATTGCCCGTTGTTAACTTCGCGGCCGGTGGCGTGGCGACGCCTGCGGATGCCGCTTTGATGATGCTTTTAGGTGCCGATGGAGTTTTCGTGGGTTCGGGAATATTCAAATCTTCCAATCCTCCAAAAATGGCTAATGCCATAGTGCAAGCCGTGCTCCATTACGACGATCCGGATGAATTGGTAAGAATAAGCGAAGGAATTGGTCAGGCGATGGAAGGGCAGGAAATAGCCACTTTAAGTGAGAAGCTGCAAGAAAGAGGATGGTAATCTCTTGATTTGATTTCTCGGGCATACTTTGTGTGCCCGAGCTTAAAAATGTAAACGAAAGGGGAGAGAGGCCATTTTTCATGGCCGCTTTGTTATGAAAATAGGCGTTTTAGGAATGCAAGGCGATATAGAAGAACATCTCGCTATGCTTGAAAAGATAGGGATTCCTTCGTTAAGAGTGAAAACTCTTAAGGATTTGAATTCGATAGATGGTCTTATAATTCCCGGTGGCGAAAGTACCACGATGGTGAAGTTGCTGAAGAAGAACGGTTTGTTTGATGAACTATACGCGAGAATAACAAAAGGAATGCCGGTGTACGGAACCTGCGCTGGAATGATCCTGCTGGCCAAAAAGATAGTATCTCATCCAGAACAAGATTCACTGAAGGTTTTGGATATAGCCGTTAACAGAAATGGGTATGGAAGGCAAGTGGATTCATTTGAAGTCGATATTTCCATTCCCATAATCGGTCAAGAACCATTTAGAGCTATATTCATTCGAGCCCCAAAGATAGTCGAAGTGGCCAAAGATGTGGAAATTCTCGCTACATACGATGGTTCTCCCGTCATGGTGAGAAAGGGAAATGTATTCGCATCGTCATTTCATCCGGAAATATCGAATGATACGAGAATTCATGAATTGTTTGCAAAGGTGGTAAAAGATGCTGTTGCTGGCTGATGTTGGTAACACGCATACGGTTTTAGGATTGTGGAACGGTGAAAAAATCGTCGAAAGATGGAGAATTGGTACCGCACACATTTCAACCGAAGATGAATTGATGGTGCATGTGAATCATTTCTTGGAATTCGTTTCAAGAACTTTCGATCAAGTGGATGGATTTTGTATCGCTTCCGTAGTGCCGCCTGTAAACGATATATTCGTGTATTTTACAAAGAAGTATTTAAAAAGAGACCCCATTTTCGTTAAAAGTGAAAACGTGACTTGGATAAAATGGCACGTGTCCACTCCTCAAGAAATGGGAGCTGACAGGGTGGCCAACGTTATCGCCGCGAAGAAAGAGTTCCAAAATAACGTCGTTATCGTCGATTTCGGCACGGCCATAACGTTGGATATCTTCACAAACGAATACGAAGGAGGATCCATTCTCGTCGGACCTCAAACTTCCTTGAAAGCCCTTTTTTCAAAAGCCGCGAAGTTACCAGTTGTTCAAGAAAAAATCCCACCTTCCGCGATCGGTAAAGACACGTCATCAAACGTTCAATCTGGAGTGATTTTGGGAACAGCGTTTGCGATAGACGGATTGGTGAAAGCTTACGAAGAAGAGCTTTCGAAGAAATTCAGAGTTGTGTCCACGGGTGGACAAGGAAAAACTTTTTTGAAGATCTCCAAAAGAATAGAAAGATACGATCCGGATCTCACGTTGAAGGGAATAGCATTCTATTACGAAGAGATGAATAAGCGTGAGAGCACTTTTGGTTAATCCTTACATTCACGACGTTTCTGCCTATGACTTTTGGCTCAAACCTGTGGGCTTGCTTTACATCGCATCCGCCTTGAAGAAGGCCGATGTGGAAGTCGAACTTCTCGATCTGCTGGATAGGAATCTTCCGAATAACAACGAACACGACGGACCGTATGGAACGGGAAAATTCCACTCTTTCACGCTCAAAAGCTTGATGAAAGAGTACGGCATACCACGGTACTTGAAAAGGTATGGAGCTCCACCAAAAGTTTTCGATTTGGTGAAAGACAAACCCGATGTTATCCTCGTTACATCCATGATGACGTATTGGTATGGTGGAGTTTTTGAAACGATAAAGATGCTGAGACAAAGATTTGAAGCTCCGATAATCTTGGGTGGAAATTATCCAACCCTCCTTCCCTTTCATGCCAAAAAATCCGGGGCGGACGAAGTGGTAATTGGTGATGGAATACCGGAAATCTACGATCGTATAGAAAAGGTTACAGCATTTAAGGTAAAACATGCCGTTGGAAAAAATTGGTTCGAGACTTTGAAACCAGATTACACACTTTATTCGATTTTGAAATCCGCTGTCGTTCACACGACATTTGGTTGTCCTTTTAGATGTACTTACTGTGTAGCGTGGAAAAAAGGATTCAAAATTAGAAATGTGGATTCGGTTTTGGAGGAAATCGAAAATCTAAGAACTCGCGGTGTGAAAGATATAGCCTTTTATGATGATGCTTTGCTGGTTAAGAAGGAACGTTTCAAAGAGATACTCCGGAATTTACCGGACGATGTGAATTATCATCTACCTAACGGCATACATGCGAAACTTTTGGATGAAGAAACGGCTTTTCTTTTGAAGGAAAAAAATTTCAAAACGATTAGAATAGGATATGAGACGAGTGACGTGGAACTTCAAAAGAAAACCGGAGGAAAAGTCAGCAACGAGGCCTTTTACAGAGCAGCTGAACTTTTAAAAAGTGCGGGTTTTACTGAAAAAGAAGTCGGCGCCTATCTGATAGTTGGTCTTCCAGGCCAAACTTTCGAATCGGCATTGAGAGACATAAAACGTGTGATACAAGCTAATGTGAAACCGGTTATAAACGAATACACGCTTATACCGGGGTCAATCGATTGGAACGTAGCTTTAAACGAAAAGCTCGTAGATGGAAACGTAGATCCATTGCTTTTGAACAACTCCTTGATGGCGTATTGGTGGAAAGGTTCCATGGGAATTGAGAAAATACAACTTCTCAAAGGAATCCTTCACAAGTACACACTTGGACAGATAAGTAAAGAAGAACTTCTAAGCCTCGAAGAGGATTTCATAAAGATAAAAAAGTATTTTTCATAAGTTGGATTCTAGCGTTTTTCCTTTTTTAATTACACATCGCTACTGGAAAAGTAAGGAAATGGATAAGGATAGAATTATTCGAACTTCAAAAAAAGGCGGTGACAAGTATGAAAGAATACCATAGAAAAATTTCATTTGCGATTTTCGTCCTTTTTACTTTTATAGCTTTTCAATTATCACTCGCATCAACTCCAAGTATAAAATGGAAATTCGACACAAAAGGTGCGATTTATTCTTCGCCTGCTATAGGAAAAGATGGAACGATATACATTGGAAG
>CAZCZS010000036.1:0-17154 GCA_964503355.1 uncultured Mesoaciditoga sp. | reverse complement strand
CTTTGTTACATCCCAATCTTTTTTCGTTACTCTCACGCACAACATGAGTTTATAAGTGTTTATGAGAATTTTTCGAGTGTGGTTTTGTAAATGAAGGTCATAAATGCTTTATAATACCTATGGCATTTTACCATTTTTTCACAAAGGAGGAGGAAGCGAATTGGAAGAAGAGGGTAGAATAGTAGAACATCCCATACTCCAATTTAAGAGAAAGAAAAAGATCAAATTCTACTTCGAAGACAGAGAGATAGAAGCTTTTGAAGGAGAAACGGTGGCGGCCGCTTTACATGCGGCGGGTATAAGAGTTTTAAGGTACACCCCAAATTTGGGCAGGCCAGCTGGTCTCTTTTGTGCGATAGGAAAGTGCTCATCATGCCTCATGGAGATAGACGGAATTCCGAACGTCCGATCTTGCATGACAAAAGTGAAAGAGGGGATGAAAGTCAAAAGGCAAAAAGGAAAAGGTGATGCGGTATGAAAGTTTACCAATCCGCGATAGTAGGTGGTGGTCCAGCGGGAATGATGGCCGCCATAACACTTGCCAAACACGATGTGAAGAGCGTGATCTTGGATGAAAACGAAAATATAGGTGGACAGTTGGTAAAACAAACTCACAAATTCTTCGGTGACCACGCCCATTACGCTTCCACAAGAGGATTCGAGATAGCCCAAAAACTCGAAAGTGAAATCTTGAAAAACGAAAAGATAAAAGTTGAGAACAACGCCACCGTTATAGGTATTTATCCAAACAACACGATCGTTTACGTGAAAGATGGAAAAGAGCATAAAATTCAAGCCAAAAAACTTCTCATAGCGACAGGTGCCATGGAGAAACAGCTTCCATTTGTGAATTCAGATCTTCCGGGAGTGTATGGTGCGGGAGCCGTTCAAACTCTTATGAACGAATACGGTATCATGCCTGGTAAGCGCTTTCTCATAGTTGGATCGGGGAATATAGGATTGATCCTCGCTTATCAGCTCATTCAAGCCGGCGTTGAAGTACGAGCTATCGTTGAAGCGTTGGGAAGAATAGGTGGTTACGAGGTTCACGCCAACAAGATAAAAAGACTGGGAGTTCCCATTTTACTCAATCATACCGTAGTGAAAGCGATAGGCGATGAAAGTGTAAAAGGGGCCGTTATAGCAAAGGTGGACGATAAATTCCGCACTATTGCAGGTACTCAAAGGGAAGTGGTTGTCGATACGATAGCCATTTCGGTTGGCCTCACGCCGTTGACGGAATTGGCAGAGCAGGCTGGATGTGAAGTGAAATTCATTCCGGAACTTGGCGGATACGTTCCGATACGAAACGAAAGGATGAAAACGACAAACGAAGATGTTTTCATAGCCGGTGATCTCTCATCCATCGAGGAGGCGACAACGGCGATGATAGAAGGAAAAATAGCCGCTTTGGAAATGGCTCGCGAAATCAACAACATCGATGTGGAGGATGAGATCAACGACGAGTTGAAAACGCTTGCCCTTTTCAGAAGCGGGCCAAAATCTGTTAAGATAAGAACGGGTTTGGAAAAAATGGGAATCAAGACGCCCATCATCGCTAAGCCGGTGATAAACGAGGAAAAAAAGGATATAGTTGGAAAGCTAAGGGCGGTTTTAGAATGCGATGAAGAGATACCGTGTAATTCATGTGAGGCTTCATGTCCTTTTGGAGCCATTCACATAGGTGAAAATCTTAACAGTACACCGGTTTTGGACGCGACGAAGTGTACCGGATGTGCCACGTGTGTTAACGCTTGTCCAGGATTGGCGATATTCGTGATGAAAGAAGACGTAAAAGAGGGAATGGTCACGTTGGGCATTCCGTATGAGCTCTTACCTCTACCTCAAAAGGGGCAAAAGATGTGGGGGCTCGGTAAAGAAGGAAATTACGTGTGTGACGTAACCGTTGAAAAAATCGTAAAATATCCAAACAAGACGAACATAGTGTACGCAAGACTTCCAATAGAATTCAAAGATTCGGTTAGACATTTCGCATTTCCAAAGAAGGAAAGTCCCATAGTTTGCAGATGTGAAGAGGTATCGCTTGAGCGGATAGAAAAAGTCATAGACGAAGGCGTTACAGACTTTGAGGAGTTGAAACGTTTGACGAGGGTTACGATGGGACCCTGTGGCGGGAAAAACTGCAAATTGGTGGTCTTGGGAATACTTTCAAGAAAGACTGGAATTCCCATTTCTGAGCTTTCTCATGGAACGTCAAGGCCACCTGTCAAACCGGTTGAATTTTCTGTCTTCGAAAAGGGTGGCGATGAAAGATGATTACGAACGCATCGGTTGTCATAATAGGAGGAGGAATAATAGGTACATCCATAGCCTTTAATCTGGCTAAGTTAGGTGTAAAAGACGTGGCGGTTTTTGAAAAATCCTACATATCTTCTGGTTCCACAGGCAGATGTGGAGGTGGCATAAGGCAACAATGGACATCGCCAATGAACGTTCGACTTGCCATGAGAAGCGTCGAGCTTTTCAAGAGGTTTAAAGAGGATGTTGGGATGGATATAGAATATTACCAAGGTGGATATCTTCTTCTCGCTTACAGCGAGGAAGAGATGGCGGATTTCGAAAAAAACGTTGAAATGCAAAAGAAAGAGGGACTTGACGTTGAACTCATCACCCCAAGACAAATTCACCTTAAATTTCCGTTCATGAATTTGGAAGGAGTCATTGGTGGAACATGGTGTCCAAGTGATGGACACGCAAACCCACAGATCGCGAATATCGCTTACGCAATGGCGATAAAGAAGATGGGAATAGACTTGAACACACACACAAAAGTAGAAGGTATAGACGTGCAAAACGGAAATATAGTAGGAGTGCAAACTACGAAGGGATATGTTAAAACCGGTGTGGTGATAAACGCGGCGGGCGGCTTTTCTCACGAGGTTGGAAAAATGGTGGGAATAGATATACCCACTCATAGCGAAAGGCATCAGATCCTCGTCACGGAAGGTATAAATCACGTTTTAGATCCTATGGTTATAAGTTTTAAGAAGAATTATTACGTAAGACAAACGATGCATGGTTCTTTCGTGATGGGACAAAGCGATAAAAATCCCGCCCTTGGAAACGATCTCGGTCACACGGTCGAATTTTTAGAGGAAATGGCTCCAAAAATGGTTCATGATTTTCCATTTATGAATCATCTTCATATAGTAAGACAGTGGTCTGGAGCTTACAACGTTTCTCCAGATGCTCAGCCCATAATAGATGAAGCCAACGACGTCTCGAGATTCATATTTGCCGTTGGCTTTAGTGGACATGGATTCATGCTCGCTCCGGCGGTAGGGGAGGCCGTTGCGGAGATGGTCGTGTACGGAACCTCAAAAACCATGGACGTGAGCAATCTTAAAATGAACAGGTTCAAACGCCAGATCAATAAAGAGAAAAACGTCGTCTAAACTTTTGAAAAGCGAGGTGGAATGCTGTGAAAGGAATAACTTTAAAGATGTTATGGATCGATCTTTCAAAGGCTGAAGTGGAAAAAAGGGAAATAACCGATGAAATGTACGAAAAATATTTGGGAGGTCTTGGAATAGCCACAAGACTTCTTTACGACGTGACCAAAGCGGGTATCGATCCGCTTTCGAAGGACAATTCCTTGATCATCGCCCCCGGCTTACTCGTCGGTAGTGGTTTACCCACCGCTTCCAAAACGGCCGTTACCTTCAAGTCGCCTGAAACCAACGCTTTTGGGAGAAGCATAAGCGGCGCTTACCTTGGCGTGGCCATGAAAAAAGCCGGTTACGATGCCATGGTGATCGTTGGAAAAAGCGATAAGCCTGTGTACATAGTTGTAAATGACGAGGATGTTGAAATAAGAGACGCATCACATCTGTGGGGAAAGGACGTTATAGAAACTCAAAAGATCATAAAAGAGGAGTTGGGAAAGGACTTCAGAACTGGCGTGATAGGGCCTGCCGGTGAAAAGCTTTTGAAGATATCTGATATAGATTTTGAAGAGAGACAGTCCGCCAGAGGCGGTGGCGGTGCGGTCATGGGAAGCAAGATGTTGAAAGCTATAGCCGTCAAGGGCACTAAAAACGTCGAGTACGCAGACAGAAAAGAATTAACCGAAGAGATAAAAAAGTGGAACGAGATCATAAATTCTTCAGAGGCGAAGAAATTGGATATGTCCTACGGTTCCGGAGAATTCTACACGTGGATGAACAAAGAACGAGGTGTTTTTCCGGTAAAGAATTGGAACGAGAGCTTTTTTGAAGAGGCATTCAACTCAGCTGACGGGACTTCTCATTTGGATCCTTATTATTGGGCTCCAAAATACACTAAAGGATATCATCCTTGTCCGAATTGCACAAAACCATGTGGAAGATATGTAAAAATAGAAGAGGGAAAGTACGCTGGCACAGAAGTCGATGGTGTGGAATACGAGCTGCTCTATTCTTTGGGTGGCGATTTGGGAATAGACAACATAGAAGTGAGTATGAAATTGAACGAAATATGTGACAGAGCCGGGGTTGACGGAATATCCGCCGGTGTAACCCTCGCGTGGGCCATGGAAGCTTACGAAAAAGGGTTGTTAACTTTGGAAGACACGGACGGTATCAATTTGAAATTTGGAAATGAAGAAGCCGCTATAAAAGCGATGGAAAAAATAGTAAATCGAGACGGAAAACTTGGAAAGCTTCTTGCAGATGGTGAAAGGATAGCAGCGCAAAAACTCGGAAAGGGTTCAGACAAATTCACCACTGAAATCAAAGGGTTGGAAATGCCCGCATATGATGTGAGAGGATTGAAGGGGATGGCACTTGCCGAAGCGGTTTCGGTTAGAGGAGCGTGTCATCTTACCGGTGGAATATACGCGCCAGAACTCACAGGCGCATTTTGGAAATTGAGCGACATAGATAGATTTTCAACAGATTGGAAAGGTTATGAAGTCAAAACCGGTGAAGATTTCATGACCGTCTACGATACCCTTGGAATGTGCAAATTCTCCAGAGGTCTTTTCTTCATAGAAGGATTGCTCGATGGAGTAAAAGCCGTCACCGGTAAAGATTTCGATGTCTCAGAAATGATGACAATAGGCGAAAGAATATACAATCTTGAAAGGCTTTACAACGTGAGGGAAGGTCTAACGAGAAAAGACGATTATCTGCCTTACCGTGTTACCCATGATCCGATTTCCAACGGTGTTTCGAAGGGACATTACGTTAAAGAAGAAGAACTTCAAAGGATGTTGGACGAATATTACATGGTAAGAGGATGGTCAAAAGAAGGTGTACCGACGAAGATGCAACTGTTCAAGTTAGGCTTAGAAAAAGAAGCTGAAGAGCTGGGAGCAAACATATAAAACGAAAAAAGCCGTTAAGAGCGCTCCCACTTTATCGAAATGAAATCTGGTTGAAAGGATGATTCTCATGATCTTGTTTGATTTGAGAAGAGGTAAAAGAAATTGAAAGCGGGCTTTGTATGCTTGGTGGGAGCGCCTAACGTTGGAAAATCTTCCATAGTAAACGCCTACATGGGTAAAAAAGTTTCCATAGTTTCAGACAAACCGCAGACTACAAGAAACAGGATAAACGCCATCTTGAACCTTCCAGAAGCTCAAGTGATCTTCGTCGATACCCCAGGCATTCACAAACCAGTTCATAAGTTGGGAAGTTATCTCGTAAAAATAGCCGTTAAAGCTTTACAAGGAAACGATCTGTTGTTGTTCGTCGTTTCGGGAGAGAGATTTGGTGAATTCGATAAAATCGTCGCCGAAAGAGTAGAAGCTTCTAAAATACCGTTCATAGGCGTTGTGAACAAGATGGATAAAGCCTCAAAGCAAAACGTGGAAAAGGCCGAATCGCTTTTTGAAAGTATGAATAAATGTATTTGTGTAAAACACGTTTGCGCCATAACCAACAAAGGATTGAATGAACTTCTTGAAGAGATCGTGAAACATCTACCGGAATCCCCCGCTTTTTATCCTCCGGATATGATAACGGATAAACCTTTGAGCTTTATGATCTCGGAGATAATAAGGGAAAAGATTTTCAATTTAACCCACCAAGAACTTCCGTATTCGACGGCGGTGAGTGTTGATTACGTTGAAGAATTTCCGAACTTAGTGAAGATATGGTGTACGATTCTGGTTGAAAGGAATTCTCAAAGGCCCATCTTGCTGGGAAAGGGTGGTAAGATGATAAAAAGAATAGGAACACTGGCAAGAAAAGATATCGAAAATCTTCTAGACAAGCACGTCTTTCTTTCGCTTCACGTCAAAGTGAAAGAAAAATGGACGGAAAATGAGAGAAGTTTAAGCGAAATATTCAAAGACGAACTGTAAAAAAAGAGGTGAAGAAAGCATGGAAAATGGTGCTGAAAAAGTCGTATGGGATCTCAGTGATCTTTACACTGGAAAAGAAATGCTGGAAAAAGATGCGCAAGAAGTACTGAAAAAAAGTAAGGAATTTCATGAAACGTATTACGATGTGGAAGCGCTTTTCAAGGATCCAAACAAAACGCTGCAAGCTGTTAAAGAGCTTGAGAAGATATATTCCATCCTGGCCCGTATCTCTCAATACGTAAGCTTGAACTTTTCTGTGGATACGGCTTCCGAAGAAAATAAGAAGATGTACGCCTGGGCGGAGAACGTTGAAAACGAAGTGGAATCGAACTTGCTTTTCATTCAAATAGCTTTTTCGAAGATGAACGATGATGAATTCAAACGAATTTCCGAAACGCTCAAGGATTACAAGCATTTCCTTGAATCGGCTAGAAAATTCAGAAATCACACACTAAGCGAAAAAGAGGAACAAATCATAGTGTACAAAAATTCAACTGGTTCAAATGCTTTTGTGAAATTCTACACCCAAATGACTTCGAAGTACAAGTTCAAAATGGAAGTGGATGGAAAGAAGCTTACCCTCAATTCTTCTCAGTTAAGGGCGTTACGTACCCATCCTGATGCAAAAATAAGGGAAAAAGCCATTTCAAAACTTTTCCGCAGGTATAGAAAAGACGCGTTGAGCATCGAAACGGCTTACAACGCCGTAGCAAAAGATTACGATTTTGAAGCGAAATTGAGAAATTATCCAACTCCAAATAGCATGAGAAATTTACAAAACGAAGTCGATGATTCGGTGGTTGATGCTTTGATTGAGGTGACAACTAAAAACAACTCTCTCGTGAACCGTTATTACAAGCTAAAAGCGAAAATGATGAACGTGGATAAGATAAAACTCAGCGATGTTTACGCGCCAATTGGCAAGACTTCCAAGAAATTCACCTGGCAGGAAGCTTCGAATATAGTCAGACAAACTTTTCACTCTTTTCATGAAACTTTCGGAAAGATCGTGGACGAATTTTTCGATAAAAATTGGATACACGCTGCGCTTAAACCTTCAAAAAGTGGTGGTGCTTTCTGTTCTTACGCCGATCCAAGTCATCATCCATACGTTTTGGTGAACTTCACCGGCGAGATAAGAGATGTCATGACGTTGGGGCATGAGCTTGGTCATGGGGTTCATGGATATCTTTCAAGAAAACAAAACATCCTTCAATATGGTACACCTCTTACCATGGCGGAGACGGCTTCAACTTTCGCTGAAATGCTTCTAATGGATCATTTCCTGGAGACACTTCCAAGTGAAGAGATCGTCCCCTTCGTTTCTTCAAAAATAGAAGATCTTTTCGCAACCATGAATCGGCAAAATATGTTCACACGATTTGAAAGGAAAGCTCATGAAAAGATCTCAAAAGAAGGGGCTTCCTTCGAAGAGTTGTCCGATATTTACGAAAACGAGCTTCATGTCATGTTTGGTGATTCGGTCATATACAATCCAGAGTTCAGATGGGAGTGGTCAAGTGTACCGCACTTTTTCCACACACCTTTTTATTGCTACGCCTACGATTTCGCCCAGCTGATGGTTTTGTCCCTTTATCAGAGATACAAAGAGGGAATGCCTGATTTCAAAGAAAAATACGTGAAACTCTTGGAAGCTGGAGGATCCGATTCTCCTCAGAATTTGCTGAAGCCTTTTGGCATAAACCTTGAAGATCCTAATTTCTGGCAAGGCGGTTTTGACTTCATAAAGAATACACTTATGAAAAAATTGGAGGAGAACGTATGAGATTTTTGATAGCCCAGTCTGGTGGTCCCACCGCGGTGATAAATTCGTCGTTGGTGGGAGCGATAAAACGCGCTTACGAGAGAGGACATGAAATATTCGGAGGCCTCTACGGAATAGAGGGAATTTTGAACTCTCAAATTGTTCCATTGAATTTCAGCGATGAAGAACTCGAGAATATTTCACACACTCCGGGAGCGTTTTTGGGCTCGTGCAGATACAAGCTCCCAAAAGAAGGACCGGAGTACGATAGACTTTTCAAGGTTTTTAAAGAGAGAAAAATAGACGTTTTCCTTTACATCGGTGGGAACGATTCTATGGATGCCGTCATGAAAATTCATGAAGAAGCTGAAAGAAGAGGACTTTCTTTGATCGTGAATGGAATTCCAAAAACGATCGACAACGATTTGGTGGAAACCGATCATTGTCCTGGCTTCGTGAGCAGTGCGAAGTTCTTGAACACGATAGCCTCTGAATTCGTCATAGATTCAACATCTTATTCGTCTTTCAGCATATGCGTTATGGAAGTTATGGGAAGAGACACAGGATGGTTGGCAACTTCTTTGAAATACTCGGAAAAACTGGTAAGTGGATTGAAAGTTTTAACGTACATTCCAGAAAGACCCATTTCAGAGGAAAAGATGCTTGAAGATGTGGAAAAGTACAGCGATGGTCCTCTTCTGGTCGTCGTTTCTGAAGGAATAAGGAACGAAAAGGGAGAGTACTTTCATTTCTCAAAAGAGGTAGATGCTTTTGGTCATCCGAAACTTGGAGGTGTCGGAGAATACGTTTCACAGCTCTTGAAAAAGATCAAAAAAGTTAAATTTGTAAATCCTAGTTTTGTACAACGAGCAGCTTCACATTGTGTCAGTGAACTGGATTTCGAAGAAGCAAGGATGGTGGGTTCGAAGGCCGTGGATATTTCAGAAGAAGGAAAAAACGGCGTTTTTTTGGCAATAGAAAGATTGGAAAACGATTATCTTTCGGATGTAAAAACGGTGGAAATAGAAAAAGTTGCGAATAAGGTTAAATACGTCTCCAACTCTTTTTTCGAAGACGATGAATTTTTCTGGAGATATTTTTCACCTCTTCTAAAAGAATTAAAACCTTTTCCAGCGTCGCTTCGCTTCTTTCAAAAGAAATAATGAAAAAAGTTTCATATGAAAGATATTGCATAATGAATTTTCTTTCATATAAAAAATTATGATTTTTTAGAGTTGACGCCTATTCGCGTCAACTCTTTTTTGGCATGTTGTTTGCTACATTAAAATACGAGGAGGTGAATTTATGGAATTAGAAAAGCGTTTTTCAAAGATGTCAAAGCGAATGCGTTCTTCGATAATCAGGGAGTTGCTAAGAGATGCAACCAACAAATCGATAATTTCGTTTGGTGGAGGAGCGCCAGATCCGGAGACTTTCGACAGAGAAAGTTTGGCCAAACTTTCTCGAAGTGTCCTTCTTGATGAATACCAAATATCCCTTCAATACGGCGCCACGGAAGGAGATCCACTTTTAAAAGATGAATTTATAAAGATATTGAAAGAAAGGCATGGAATAAATGGCCTGAAACATGAGAATCTTCTCATAACGGTTGGCTCTCAACAAGCTCTCGATCTCATGGGAAGGATTTTCTTGGACGAAGAATCGTACGTTATGGTGAGTCATCCCATATATTTGGGAGCTGCAAGTGCTTTCAGAGCGTATGGACCGAAATTCATCACGATAGATTTACAAGAGGATGGAATGGATGTAAATCAAATGGAAAAGGCTTTGAAAGATCTCGATGCGAAGGGTGAAATTTCGAAA
Source organism: uncultured Mesoaciditoga sp. (assembly GCA_964503355.1). Classification (GTDB taxonomy): domain Bacteria; phylum Thermotogota; class Thermotogae; order Mesoaciditogales; family Mesoaciditogaceae; genus Mesoaciditoga. The sequence continues at coordinate 7,258 of CAZCZS010000036.1, read as the reverse complement.
CTGAAATTCATATACACCGTTCCCAATTTTCACAATCCAGCCGGCGTGACCATGTCTTTGGAAAAAAGAAAAGCTCTAATTGAATTGGCACACAAATACGATGTTCTTATTTTGGAAGACGATCCATATGGTGAGTTGAGGTATGAAGGAGAACGACTACCGGACATATATCACCTTGCAAATGGAGAAGGCGTTGTGCTTTTGAACACTATGAGTAAAGTTATGAGCCCTGGTATAAGAATAGGAATGATAGCCGGTGATGAAAAAATAGTTGCCAAAGCGGCTCTTGCCAAACAAGGTGCGGATCTTTGCACACCGACTTTCACTCAAAGACTGGTGGCGAGATATCTTCAACAGGGAACGATATTCGAAAGAATAAAGAGCGCCATAGACACCTACAGAAAGAAGAAAAACATCATGCTCGATGCGCTTCAAAAGTACGTGAAGGTGGAAGGGGCGAAATGGACGAAACCGGAAGGTGGCCTTTTCATTTGGGTAACGTTGCCGGAGAAATACGACACGATGAAACTCTTCGAAGAAGCCAAAAAAGTTGGAGTGGCCTACATACCCGGCGCGGCCTTTTACGTGGATGATAGAGTCAGTTCCAATCTGAGACTTTCTTTCTGTCTCCCTCCCTCAGAACAAATTGAGGAAGGCATAAAAAGGATAGCAAAATTACTTTAAGGGTGATGAATGTGTACAACATACTGGTGATCAATCCAGGCTCAACATCCACCAAAATAGCCGTTTATCAAGACGAAAAGCCCATGTTTGAAAGGTCGATCGAACATTCACCAAAAGATTTGGAAAGTTTTGAAAAGATCATGGATCAACTTGAATACAGAGAAAAAGTGATATTGGATGTGTTAAAAAACGAAGGATACTCTCTTCAAGACTTTAACGCCATAGCATGTCGTGGCGGCTTGATAGGACCGGTTGAAAGCGGAACTTACGTGGTGGATGAAGCGATGGTTGAAGCTTTGAGAAATTCAAAAGTGGAACACGCTTCGAATTTGGCTGGATTGATTGGATATTCCCTTGCAAGAAAACTTGGAATAACGGCTTACATAACGGATCCCGTTTCCGTGGATGAAATGGATGATGTCGCGAGAATTTCCGGCATGAAAGAAATAGAAAGAAAAAGTTTTTCACACGCTTTAAACATCAAGGCGGTGGCGAGGAAAGCGGAGTTAGAGCTTGGAAAAAAATACACCGATATGAATTTGGTCATAGCTCATCTTGGTGGCGGTATCTCCATTGCAGCTCTGGAACATGGAAGAATAGTGGACGTCAACGGGGCGAATGACGAAGGACCTTTTAGTCCGGAAAGAAGTGGGGAACTGCCGGTTGGAGACGTGGTGAAAGTGGCTTATTCCGGAAAGTATTCCAAAAGAGAATTGAAAAAGAGATACGTGGGAAAAGGCGGACTGGTCGCTTACCTTGGAACAAACGATCTAAGAAAAGCGATGAAAATGGCCGAAACCGACACCGATGCCATGCTTGTAGTAAGAGCCATGGCTTATCAAATAGCAAAGGGAATAGCCGAAATGTGGACCGTATTGAATGGCAACGTCGATGCCATAGTTCTAACTGGCGGTATGTCTTTGAATTCGAAGTTCGTTGAAATGATAAAGTCTTACGTTCCGAATCTCGCTTTGATCCTTGTGATAGCGGGAGCGTACGAAATGGAAGCGTTGGCTTTGGGAGCTCTTAGGGTTTTAAGAGGAGAAGAAGAAGCAAAAACCATAGAAATCGTAGAGAGGTGAGAATTCAATGGTGATGAAGAATCTTCAAGAATTGGTTGAAAAAGCTAAAACTTTGAAAAAAATGCGCGTATCCGTGGCGGTTGCACAAGACGTTCCGGTTTTAAAAGCGATAAACGAAGCGTACGAAGCTGGAATAATAGAGGCGAGTTTGGTTGGCTCGCAAAAGGATATAGAAAAAATCGCCTCTGAAGAGGGAATAGATCTTTCAAAATACGAAATTATAGATGAGCCAGAAGAAGAAAAAGCGGTGCGAAAAGCGGTGGAACTTGTCCACGATTATCATTGTGATTTGCTGATGAAGGGTAAAGTTCACACTTCACATCTTCTCCACGCTGTGCTGGACAAAAATTACAACTTGAGAACCGGCCGAACGATGAATCACGTCGGTGTCTTTGAGGTACCATCGTATGATAGATTGTTGATAATTACCGATGCTGCAATGGTTATCGCTCCAACGCTTGAACAGAAAGTCGATTCCATATACAATGCGGAAAAGGTGGCTCACGTTTTGGGAATCGAAGTGCCAAAGGTGGCAGTGCTCGGTGCAGTCGAAACCGTTAACACTTCAATGCCAGCGACGATGGAAGCGGCTTTACTTGCGAAGATGTCTGACAGAAAACAGATAAGCGGTGCGATAGTGGATGGACCTTTCGCCTTGGATAACGCGGTAAGTGAAGAAGCTGCGAAACATAAGGGAATAGAAAGTCCAGTGGCTGGTAAAGCGGACGTTCTCTTGGTTCCGGATATCGAAGCGGGAAATATACTCTACAAAGCTCTTGTGTTCATAGCCAAAGGAAAGCTGGCCGGTACCATACTCGGCGCAAGGGTCCCAATCGTTCTCACTTCGCGTGCCGACAGTGATGAGACCAAATTGTATTCCATAGCGTTAAGTGCCCTTGTCGCTCAGGAGTGATTTGATGTTCAGGATTCTGGTCATAAATCCGGGATCTACTTCCACAAAGCTGGCCATCTTCGAAGATGAAGAAAAAGTGAAATCTTTGAACATTTCCCATTCCAACGAAGAGCTGAAATCATTTGATCGTATAGCCGATCAGTACGAATTCAGAATGAAAAAGATAGAAGCCTTTTTAAAAGATGCCGGATACTCCATGAAAGATTTCGATGCCGTCGTTGGAAGAGGTGGCCTTGTAAAGCCAGTGGAAGGTGGCACATATATCGTTAACGACAAGATGTTAGAAGAATTGAAAAGTGCGAAATACGGAGAACACGCTTCAAATCTCGGCGCTATTCTTGCTTTCGAACTTGCAAGTAAAGTGAAGATTCCGGCTTTCATAGTCGATCCCGTTGTGGTGGATGAGATGGATGAAATAGCGAAAATATCCGGCCATCCGGACTTCGTTAGGAAATCCATCTTTCACGCTTTGAATCAAAGAGCGGTGGCTAGAGAAGCCGCGACTGCCCTTTCAAAAAAATACGAAGAGTGCAACCTTATAGTTGCACATATGGGCGGTGGTGTTTCGGTAGGAGCGCATAAAAATGGGCGTGTTGTGGATATCAACAACGCCCTAGACGGTGATGGGCCTTTTAGCCCGGAAAGAAGTGGCACAGTCCCTCTGACCGGGCTGATAGACCTTTGTTACAGTGGTAAGTATAGCTTAAACGAGATGAAGAAAAAGATAAAAGGAAATGGTGGATTGGTTTCCTATCTCAACACGAACAGCGCCTTAGAAGTGGAAAAAATGGTGAAGAATGGAGACAAGGAAGCCGAACTTGTTTACAGAGCAATGGCCTATCAAATATCCAAGTGGATAGGAAGGATGATGATCCCTCTTGAAGGAAAGGTAGACGCCATAGTGCTCACTGGTGGTTTGGCATACGATAGAAATTTTCTCATACCTTGGATAAAGGAAAAAGTTTCAAAAATAGCACCCGTTATGGTATATCCAGGCGGAATGGAAGAAAAAGCTTTGGCTTACGGGGCGTTGCGGGTGTTGCGTAACGAAGAAGAAGCGAAGAGCTATGGAGAAGCATCATGAATTTCAAAGACTTTCAGGCAAGAGTTTTTGTTTACGTGGGGATGTTTGGAAGTGGAAAAACAGAACTCGCCATAAACACCGCAGTCGAGTTGAAAAAAGAGGAAAAAAATGTGGCACTTTTGGATATAGACGTTATAAGTCCCTATTTCAGAAGTAGAGATAAAAAAGAGCCGTTGGAAAAGTTGGGAATAAAGGTGATTTCTCCGCCAGGCGCCTTGAGTCACGCGGATCTTCCGATAATAACAGCTCAAGTTGGAGGTTACATTTCGAACGAAAACTTTTTCACGGTGGCCGATGTGGGAGGGAACGAAGACGGAGCAACGGTGTTGGGCTCTCTGAAGCCATTTCTCGACAAGGTGAACAAAAAAGTCTTCTTCGTTATCAACACGTTAAGACCTTTTAGCAGTACATTTGAAGAAATAGTAAAAAATGTGAAGAAGATTTCCACCGTTTCCAGAACCAGAATCGATTACCTTGTAAACAACACGAACATCGCTCAGGAAACGAGTCTTGAAGATGTTAAAAGAGGAGAAGAACTGATAAAAAAAGTTTCCGAATATTTGGAAATCCCAGTTGCTTTTTCCGTTGTAAGAGAGGGAATGGATTTTCAAGGTGACTTCCCAGTTTTGAAATTAAAAAGGTATTTAAAGACACTTTGGTGATACAAGTGAGATTCAAAATTTGGAGAGGAGGAGCTTTATGGAAAGGAAAGCGTACATAGAAATAGACTCCGAAAGATGCAAAGGTTGTGGTTTGTGTATAAACGCCTGTCCGCAGCATATAATTCAATTCTCAAAGGAATTCAACAACAAAGGATATCATTACGCTGAATTCGTCGATCCTGATAACAAATGTGTGGGATGCGCCTTCTGCTACAACATGTGTCCCGATGTCTGTATAACAGTTCACAGGTTGGAAAAAGAAAAGGAGGAGAGTAAGGCATGAAAATGCTTTTCAAAGGCTCAGAAGCCATAGCCGAAGCCGCTATAAGGGCGGGATGCAGACTCTACTTTGGTTATCCAATAACTCCACAAAGCGAGTTAACGGAATACATGTCAAGAAGGCTTCCCGAAGTCAACGGTACTTTCCTTCAAGCGGAAAGTGAAGTCGCCACGGTGAACATGATGTATGGAGCTTCCTGTACAGGAAGAAGGGTCATGACCTCGACGTCTTCACCTGGTTTTAGTTTGATGATGGAAGGTATTTCCTACATGGCAGGCGCGGAGCTGCCAGCCGTTTTTGTGAACGTCGTGCGTGGCGGACCGGGTCTAGGAGATATTCAACCTGCGCAGAGTGATTATTTTCAAGCCACAAAAGGTGGAGGACATGGAGATTACCATATGATAGTGTTGGCGCCTCACACGATTCAAGAGAGCGTTGATCTGATGAGCTTGGCATTTGATTTGGCTGACAAGTACAGAATGCTTGTCACGATATTGGCAGACGGTATGTTGGGTCAAATGATGGAACCGGTTGAATTTCCACCTATGAGGGATCCAAATGATGTTCCAAAAAAAGATTGGGCTTTGACAGGTGCAAAGGGTAGAGCGCCCCGAAAAGTTACCTCATTTGACATCGACCCTTACGAGCTGGAAAAAATGAACCTCAGATATCAAGCCACTTACAAGAAAGTTGAAGAAAACGAAGTCAGATACGAAGAAGTTAACACCGAAGGCGCAGATATAATAGTTGCCGCCTACGGAACCATGGCCAGAATAGTCAAAACGGTCATTCATATGGCTGAAAAAGAAGGAATAAAAGTTGGACTTTTCAGACCTATAACGCTTTGGCCTTTTCCGTACAAACGATTGAACGAATTGGCGGATACGGTGGACAGCATTCTTACGGTTGAGATGAGTTACGGTCAGATGCTTGAAGACGTGAAGTTGGGCGTAAACGGCAAAGCCAAAACTCCATTTTACGGAAGAAGCGCTGGAGTGGTTCCAACTCCAAGCGAAGTGCTTGATGCCGTGAAAAAAGCGATGGGTAGGTGATTTTTGTGATAGATAAAATAGTGGCAAAGATGCCAGAATCTTTGAGTGGAAAAGAATTCACTTATTGTCCAGGATGCCATCATGGAATAGTACATAGACTCATAGCGGAAGTTTTAGACGAGCTTGGAATACGAGAAAAAACTTTGATAGTGGCTCCAGTGGGATGTTCGGTTTTCGCGTACGAATTTTTCAACGTGGATGGAACCGTTGCCCCGCATGGCAGGGCCCCAGCGGTTGCAACCGGAATGAAAAGGGCTTTGCCTGACAGAATCGTGTTCACCTATCAAGGAGATGGAGATTTGGCATCCATAGGAACCGCCGAAATAGTTCACGCCGCGAACAGAGGGGAAAATATAACAACGATATTCATAAACAACGCGGTGTACGGTATGACAGGTGGCCAAATGGCTCCAACCACTTTGCTCGGTCAAAAAACGACCACAACGCCTTACGGTAGAGACGCCAAAGCCAACGGTTACCCGATAAGGATGAGTGAGATGCTTTCCACATTGGCCGGCGCGGCGTACATCGAAAGGGTTATGGTAACAACACCTCAAAACGTCATAAAAGCGAAAAGAGCCATAAAAAAGGCGTTTGAAACGCAGATAAAGGGTCTTGGTTTTTCCATGGTAGAAGTACTTTCAACGTGTCCTACCAACTGGGGAAAATCACCAGTAGAAGCTGGAAAATGGTTGGAAGAGAACATGGCAAAGTACTATCCTCTTGGCGTTTACGTTGACAGAACGAAGGAGGCAGAATGAGATGGCTACCTATTCTGTTGTGGCGGCCGGATTTGGCGGACAAGGTGTCATGTTAATGGGTAAGATAATAGCGGAAGCGGCGATGCACGACGGTAAAAAAGTCACATGGCTTCCATCTTATGGACCAGAAATGAGAGGGGGAACTGCCAACTGTACGGTGGTTATAAGCGATGAAGAAATTGGTTCTCCCGTTGTTGATACACCTGACGTGGTCATAGCAATGAACATTCCTTCCATGTTGAAATTCGAAAAAGAGTTGAAAAAAGATGGAATTTTGCTCATCAACTCTTCTGTTGTCGACAGAGAACCAACGAGAAAAGATATAAAAGTTTTCAAGATAAATGCGAACGATTTGGCGGATAAGATTGGAAATGTTAAAGTGCTGAATATGGTGGCCCTGGGGGCGTTTGCGAAAGTCAGCAACCTCATAACGTTCGATTCGATAAAAAAGGCTCTTGAAGAAACGATGACCGGTAAGAAGAAGGTCTTCTTGGATATAAACATCAAAGCCGTTCAAGAAGGAATGCAAAAAGTGGAATCTTAACGAAAAACACTAAAGCCGGGCTTTTCTACATGAAAGCCCGGTTTTCATTGGAATTCCTCTTTTTTACTAAAGTAAAGATCGGTTTTTCTTATGGAAGGAACTGTGGGAAATTCTTACAATCTCACCTTGTGCGTCAACTTCACAAGTCAATGGCATTTATCAAATAAACATCGCTTTTCAAGCGATAAAGGAATTT
>CAZCZS010000035.1:0-17171 GCA_964503355.1 uncultured Mesoaciditoga sp. | reverse complement strand
TTAATATACCACCTCTAAGTGAGGAAGTGTTTGGTTCGAACAAAGTAATCGCTACGAACCCTATTTTTATATGACTGTTTTTGCAGCCCGACGGGGAATCGAACCCCGGTTTCCTGGCTGAGAACCAGGCGGACTAACCACTATCCGATAGGGCCATTGATATGATATCATAATTATGTGTTTCTTTCAAAGAAAACACTTCTTAAATTGTGGTTAAAAGTTGAACAAGTAAGCGATTTGTGGTAAAAGTGAAAAGGAGGTGTCCAAAATGAAAAAAATGCTCATAACCTTCTTCATCTTATCCGCAATGCTGAGTGTTTTGATCTTCGCAAATGCCTCGGTTCAGGATATAATAATAACTCCAACGAATCCCTCATCTTTGAAAATTCAAATGTGGATGGATAGACCGACAGGTGCCACATACTACCCAGGTGAAAGGGCCAGAATATATCTCAAAACCTCTGAAGATGCGTACGTTATCATTTACGATTACACGACAGATGGAGAAGTACGCATTTTGTTCCCGAATTTCTTTCAAAGAAATAATCATCTCAAGGGTGGAATTGTTTACACGATTCCAGATCCTCAATACAATTACTCATTGGTGATTACAGGACCAAAAGGTAGGGAATTCCTGGAAGCCATAGCGAGCACTTCTCCAAACGCTCTTCCACCAATTCCACTCGATCAAGCGAAACCGTTTGTGGAGATTCCAGACGGACAGGGTTACATGCAAAAGTTGAAATTGCAAATAGTCACGAAACCCATAGCCGTTGCAACCACTTATTTTTATGTTGGCTACACGCCACAAACGGCAGTTGTGAATTTCACTTCAACTCCAATCGGAGCGTCACTTTACGTTGATGGAATTTATGAAGGCGAAACTCCGCAAACCATTCAACTTCCGGTTGGAAATCATGTTGCCATTTTCAGGTACAACGGAAATTCTGTTACCAAAACTTTCACCGTTGAAGCGGGGCAATACCAAACGGTTAACGCTGTGATCCCCATCATACCCACTCAACCTTTGACCGTGAGTGTAAGCGTCAGCACCTATCCCAGTGGCGCACTGGTATTCGTCAACGGAAGGATGTTAGAAGTAACCCCATGTAAGATGAAACTGAGTCCCGGTACTTACGAATTCACGCTGGTGAAACCCGGTTACAGAACTGTAGTGCGCACCATTGTGGTGGAAAACAACATGAATTTGAACTTCAATTTGAACAAAATAGGAAGTTATTCTTCTTATTGAAAACGAATTTCAAAGGAGGAAGCGAGAAATGAGAAACTACAAGGATATTCCAATTTGGAAAGATGTCACAGAAGAGGAATGGAACGATTGGAAGTGGCAAATTTCCCATCGTATAATGGATGCGGAAACTCTGGCAAAAGTTATACCTTTGGATGAAGATGAAAAGAACGCCATAACATCCAGTCTTGAACACTTAAGAATGGCCATAACGCCCTATTACGCTTCTTTGATAGATCCAAACGATCCGGACGATCCCATAAGAAAGCAAGCCGTGCCAACGATGAACGAACTCTACGTCGCTCCAAACGAAAGCACCGACCCTTTGTTCGAAGACGTGGATTCGCCCGTTTATGGCCTTACACATCGTTATCCGGACAGAGTTTTAGCGCTCGTTACAGATCAATGTTCCATGTATTGTAGGCATTGCACACGCCGAAGAAAGGCCGGCGAAACGGATATGCCAATGCCCATGAGTAAGATAGATAAAATGGTGGAATACGTTGAAGCTCACGAAGAGATAAGGGATGTGCTCATATCTGGTGGAGATCCATTTACGCTTTCCACCGAAAGGTTGGAAACGATAATAAAAAAATTCAGAGCCATACCACATGTTGAAATAGTGAGAATAGGAACAAGAACACCGGTTGTCATGCCTCAAAGAATCACCGATGAACTGGTCAACATGCTTAAAAAGTACCATCCAATTTGGGTGAACACACATTTCAACCATCCCAACGAGATAACACCAGAATCGGAAAAAGCGTTGGCAAAGATGGCAGATGCGGGCATCCCGCTTGGAAATCAGTCGGTGCTTTTAAGAGGGGTCAACGATTGTCCGCAGGTCATGAAAAAACTCGTCCATCTGTTGGTGAAAAACAGGGTACGACCTTACTACATATACCAATGCGATCTTTCAAAAGGACTTTCGCATTTCAGAACTTCCGTTGCTCGCGGAATAGAGATAATAGAATATTTACGAGGACACACTTCTGGTTTTGCCGTACCAACTTACGTCATAGACGCACCTGGTGGAGGAGGAAAAATCCCCGTGAATCCTCAGTATCTCATCTCAATGGGTGCAAACAAAGTTATACTGAGAAATTACGAGGGAGGAATTTTCATTTACAAAGAGCCGGACGACTACAAGCCCAAATGTAAAGAAAATTACATCCCCAAGAAAGAGCAAAGCAACACGGGTGTGGCCGGTCTCTTAAGCGAAAATTACGCGTTCATGATCCCATGGGGAAATGACAGAAAGAAGCGAATAAAAAAGTGGAAGGAAGAACACAAGAAAGCCGAGAAAGACAACTCGTTGAAAGGATAAAAAAGCACGATGTGATTTCCGTCGTAGGCCTTTCAAAGAATGTGGGAAAAACGACGGTCGTGAATTTTATTTTACGCAGGCTTGAAAAAGCCTGCGTAATAACTGTCGGAATGGATGGCGAAAACGAAGACAAGATATTCAAAAACACGAAACCGCCAATTTTTCTCCCACAAGGAAACTTCGCCGTTGTTCCTTCTCAAATCACACCTTACGGAGTTAGAATAATTGAAACTTTTGAAACTCCGTCCGGAACTCTTTCGCTTGTGGAAGCGCTCGTCGATGTTGAAGTTCAAACGATGAGAATGGGAAGTTACGAAGAAACTTCGCAAATGATAGAAAAGATAAAAAAATACGCCAATAAGGTGATCGTGGATGGAGCGTTGGCAAGAATCGGAGCGATATCCATAAGCGATGCGACGATTTTGGTAACGGGAGCCCAAATCGGCAAAGATGTGAACGAAGTTGTTGAGAAGACCGTCGAGTACGTGAATAGAATCCTTACTCCTCAAGCCCCTGAATGGATGTTAAAGGTGATAGAGAGGAATCCAACTCAAGCGTTGATTTGGAAAAAAGATCGTGCCTTGAGGATAAAAGTCAACGGAGTGGCGGGCTACGAAGATGAAATCGTCCAAGCTTGTGAAGACGCGGATTTCGTGTATCTTCCGGGAGCGGTAAATGAGGAGATAGCGAGTCATGTTAAATGTCCCATAATCGTTCCAAGCGGCGACAGGATCTTTTCAAAAGTTGGAAAATTCCTTGCCGTTAAAAACGTACAACTTATAGGCATAGCCGTGAATCACACTTCTGTTGAAGGGAATGAACTCGATTTGGATGAACTAATCTTTGAGCTTAAAAGACGTTTAAATAGTGGTATAATCGTTTTTGACGTGCTCTACGATCACGACTTGTAAAGGGAGGTTTTTGAGATATGGAATTCACCGTGAAAAGAAACGAGATGTCGTTCCACTTGGATTCGCTTTCAAGAGCTGTCGCTTCGAGACCGATAAAACCCGTATTGAACGGTGTACTATTTGAACTCAAAGATGGATTGACGATGACGGCAACGGATATGGAATTCACCGTAAGGGCAAAGATACCGAACGTAGCTGGTGAAGGTTCGTTTGTCGTCAACGCGAAAACCATACATGAAATAGTCAAAAGTCTTCCTTCGGATGAAGTTAAGTTCTCGTTGAACGAGGAAAAGTTAGAAGTTTTTTCTGGAAAGAGCAAATTCACGATTTTCACGCAAAACGCTCAAGATTTTCCCGAGGTGAGAATCCCAGCCGATGGAGCCGTGTACGAAATGGATAGGGCAAAGTTGGCCGAAATGATAGATAGGGTTTCCTTCAGCGCGGCTTCAGATGAGAACATGAGAAATTTAAATGGCGTCTACTTCGAAATGGAAAACGGAGTTTTTAGAACTGTAGCGGTGGATGGATTTAGAATGGCTCTTGCTGAAGAAAAGATAGAAAGTCAAGGAAACTTGAACTTTTTAATATCTTTGAAGGCCGTTAAGGAATTATCAAGGTTGCTGAGTGTCACGGATGTGGATAAGATAGTGATGCGATTCGAAAACAGACAAGTCGCCTTTGAAGTTGGAAGCACGATCTTGGTTTGCAAAGTTGTTGATGCCGAATTTCCCAATTACAAGCGTGTCATTCCAGAGGAGTTCAAAACGAGAATATTGGTTAACAGGAATGAGTTGCGTGGAGCGGTAAAAAGAGCTAGTATAGTGACACGCGCCGGAACGGAAGCGGTTAGATTCACAGCGGAAGGCGATAGTTTGAAAATCTCTTCAAAAAGCGCTGGACTGGGTGAAGCTGAAGAGATTTTGGAAGTGCAAATGGAGGGTGAACCCATGATCTTGGCTTTCAACCCTTCGTTCGTGTTGGACGCGCTTAATCACACCGATAAGGAAAAAATTCAGTTGAATTTCGTCGATGAGAATAAACCTTTGATGATAGACACGCCGGATCTAGAAGGGTATTTCTTCATAGTGATGCCGGTGAGAATATAAGATGAGGGCTGGAATAGGATACGACGTTCACAGGCTTGTGGAAGGCAGACGCTTGATTCTCGGAGGAGTTGAAATTCCATATTCCAAAGGTTTAGACGCGCACTCGGATGGAGACGTGATAGCGCATGCCATTGGCGATGCCATACTTGGAGCGAGTGGGTTGGGAGATCTTGGCGTTTACTTTCCGCCCAACGATCCGCGTTATGAGGGGATTTCTTCGATGGTGATATTGAAAGAGATAAAAGAAATGGTAGAAAGAAGAAAGTTCAAGATAGATTACATAGACGTCATGCTCGTGTTGGAAGAACCAAAGGTTTCTGCGTACATTTCGAAAATGAAAGAAGAGATATCTCGCGCTTTATCCCTTGACAGTTCACGCGTAAGCGTTAAGGCAACCACAAATGAAGGCATGGGTTTCGTTGGAAGAAAAGAAGGCGTCGGTGCGATGGCAGTCTGTCTGCTAAAAGAGCCTAGTTGATTCGGTGAATAATGAATTTTCTTTCAAACATAACGATAGGTCAATACGTTCCAAAGGATTCATTTCTTCACGCCTTGGATCCACGAAGTAAGATAATATTCAACGTAATGATGATCACCGTGGTGTTCTTGGTTTCTGATCTTTGGCAATACGCGATCATAGCCGGTGTAACGTTAATTCTCATTTTCATGAGCAAAATCTCCATAAGCTATTACATGAAAGGTTTGAAAGCGTTATGGTTGCTCATCGCTCTAACGGCTGTTTTCCAGATCTTTTCTGGTGGTGGCACTTTGGTTTGGAGTTTTTGGATATTCAAGATAACGGATGTGGCGGTATACAACACGATTTTCATAACCTTGCGCTTGATCTTCATAATACTAGTCGCATCAACTCTGACGCTCACCACTTCGCCAATTCAATTGGCTGATGGTCTCGAATCGCTGATGAACACATTTCACATCCCAAAAGAGTGGTCGCACGATTTTTCCATGATGATAAGTATAGCCTTCAGATTCATACCGGTTTTAGCCGTTGAAGCCGATCATGTTATGAAAGCCCAGCTTTCGAGAGGTGCCAGATTTGACAGAGGTGGACTCATCCAAAGAATGAAAGGCATGATACCTTTACTCGTACCTCTTTTCGTTGGCGCCGTGAGAATGGCGGATGAGTTGGCCGTTGCGATGGAAGCGAGATGTTACAGAGGAGTTGAAGGAAGAACGAAATACAGACAACTCGTATTCAAAAAGAAGGATTACGTGTTCACGCTGATTAGTTTCGCGTTGATCCTCATACCTTTCGTACACATTTAATTGGAGGTTTTGATGAACGTAGAAGTGCTTTCCCTTCCTTGTGAACATTTCAAAAGAGATTCGTACGATTTGATCGTGGTGATAGACACGCTAAGAGCGGGAACGACCATAGTTCAAGCGCTTTTCAACGGTGCTAGAGGAGTTTATCCCGTTTTGAGCGTGGAAGAAGCCATGATGTTAAAAAGCAAGATCCCGTCTTGCCTGCTTGCCGGAGAAAGAAAATCGTTCAAAATCGAAGGATTCGATCTTGGAAATTCTCCGCTGGAATTCACCGAAGACAAAGTCAAAGGCAAGAACATCATACTGACCACGTCCAACGGTACACGAACGGTCGAGAAATTCAAAGGATATGGTCCCATGGTTTCAATGGCGATTTCGAACGTCAAGAGTGTGGCCAACTTTTCAAAGGATCGCGGCGAAATCTTGGTTGCATGTTCTGGGAGGCATGGAGAAGTGGCACTCTAAGATCTCTACACGGCTGGAAAGTACGTCTCCCTTTTGGAATTCCCATCGCTGAACGACGGCGCACGAATAGCGAAAAAACTGTCAGACGAAGAACCGATCAAGATTTTAAAACTTTCTCACCATGGAAGATATCTCAGTCAGAACAACATGGGAAGGGATTTAATTCAAGCGTGTGTTGAAATGGATGTGGTTCCCCAGCTGAAAAAAGATCCCTTCGAAATAGATTTCTTTGGAGGATAAAAGCATGAAGAAGAAAGGTATTTACAAAAAGATCTTTTTGACGTTAGCCCTAAGCATCGTCTTACTCTCGTTTCCAACTTTGGCGGATCCGTTAATAGGAGGATTTTCGGTTTCACAACCGTTGCTGAATATTTCCTCTCAGCCGTATATCCTTTACTACTATCCTGGAATTTCTTACGAGGCTGAGTATTCGCAGGCTGGCGAATGGATGGTTGGAATGGGATTCAGTTTTCCGGTGCCGTGGATGAATTTTTCGCAAATCCCTCTGAAAAAAGATGAAATCCCAATAGCCTTGGCCATCGCAAAAGCTGAAAGTGGATTTCAAAATTATTCGAGAAGTCGTACCGGTGCCGAAGGTTTGATGCAATTCATGCCACAAACAGGTGCCGAATACAACGTGCAAGATCCATTCAATCCCTATCAAAGCGTGCAAGGAGCGTTGAATTACATATCCAAATACGAATCCCGTTTTTCTTCTCTAAAACTCGCCTTGGCCGCTTACAACGCGGGCCCAGGTGCGGTGGTAAAGTACAAAGGTGTTCCACCCTACCCAGAGACGCAAAAATACGTGGATAAGGTAATGAAGTACATAAAAGAGTATTCATCCGTTGTGAAGTATCCCGAAATCTACGCGCGTATCGGCGTTTTTACCGAGTACTATTCTCCTCATAAGGCGATCGTCGGTCTTTCCTACCCCTTGCCTCCAGGTCAAGTCGATCTATGTCCAGAGGTTACATTCGATTCCACAAAGGTGTCATTTTCTTGGATATGGAGAATAAACGTTGGAAAACTAAAGATGGCGTTCAAACATGACGAAAAAGATGATGAAGTGGAAATTTCGTCGAAATTCGGTCCTCTCACCGCAATTTTGGGTGATTACAAAAACGGAGTGGCAGCTTCCGGAATATTGGATGTGTGGAAAGGCGAGCTGTTCGGATCCATATCCACTTCGGGTGATGTTAGATACGGAATGGCGTTGAACGTTTTTGGAATTTACATCGAAGGGTGGAAAGATAAAACGAGCTACAAATTCGCCCTTACCGGAAGATGGTAAAGTGAAATTCGAGATATCCCAAGAAGAAATCAACGAACTTCTCAAAGAGAAATTTCAAGCAACGATAGAAATCAACGAAGGGAAACTCACCATTTCCGCCATGATGGGAACCGTTAAATTCACCCTCTTGGCTCCAAAGACGCCCGTGGAATTTGCAAAGGAAATTGAAATGAAAATTTCCATGAGCTTAACCGTTAGGATATTCTTAGACAGAATAAAAGATGAACTGAAAAAGAGAAATTTAAACGAAGCCATATCCATAACTCCAAATCTTTTGAAAATAGACATCACCAAGATGGAGAATAACCCTGTGATAAACTGGCTTAAAGGTAAAACGTTAAAGAAAATGAAGTTGGAAAACGAAAAGATGTATTTGGAAATAGCTTAAAATACGGTAACTATTTCTCTTTCATTGCTTGACTGTTCGCACCTTTTAAGGTATAATTTTAACGCATTTAAGCGCCGAGGTGGTGGAATTGGCAGACACGCAAGATTCAGGTTCTTGTGGGCATTTTGAGCTCGTGCGGGTTCAAGTCCCGCCCTCGGCACCATAGAAGACCTCTAAATGCCTTAAAGATGGGCGCTTTCTTCTTGACAGTGCGAAAAATCAAGTATATAATAGCTAATCAGATTTTTGTCAACATGGAAGGAGGGATTGTGGGAGAAAATTGAAATTCAATCTAACCAAGGGGGTTAGTTTTTGCTGTACAAATTTGAAAATAGAAGCAATAACATTTTGAAGGGAGGTGCTTTCCTGCGACCATTTGCTATGGTTGGCAGGAGGACGCATGGGTAAAAAGGTAATAGGTTTAGCAGTAACAGTAGCATTGTTAATGGTCGTCCTTTCCGGCTGTTTCCTCTTGCCGAAGCCTGACACGGTGCCACCAACGGTTTCTGTGGTTTTTCCCCAGAACAATGGAAACATAGTGGTGACATCGGAGAGTACTAGTATCACGGTTAAAGCTTCGGTAACGGCACACAGTCCAATTCAGTCTGTCACATTCACGCTGAGTTCGGCGCAATATCCTCAATTAGTGGTAGACGCACAAGGAAAGTACGGCGAAACTTCTGGTGTATTCACTTACACGTTCACCAATCTTAAACCCGGAACGTACACGCTCACGGTCAAAGCTTACAGTTCAGCGAGATTTCCGGGACGTGCAACAACCATGTTTAACATCACGACAGCCGTACAAAATCCAATTGTAGGTGACATCACAGTTGGTCCAAATTATCACGGTCACTACGTCACCAAAACTCCTATAACTTTCAGCGCAAAGGTAACGAATCCAAACTCAAATGGTACATTGAACGTTACGGGTACAGTTGGAGGAGAAGCGGCCAATCTCGTTTCCGCTAACAACGGCATTTACACGTTCACTTACACACCAAATCAAGCGGGAACGTATAAGTTCATGATCACCGCTTCTTTGACCGTTGGAACGAAAACTTATGTGGGTTCCAACTCCGTAAACATAACCGTTGACGAAAAACCAGAAGCTACGATCACGCAATCGCCTGCCGATTACTCGGTGGCAACTTCTCCAGTATCGTTTACATTTACAACGACATCTGGCGTTGAAGCTTACTTGAGTGTAAATGGTTCAACTCACTCTTCGTACACGTCGGGAACATCCATAAACAGCTATCTCACGCCAGATCAATGGAATACGGTCGCTCTCACCTTTAAAGACAAATGGGGTAATCCTCTACCCGAAACCGTTACAACGCACGTTTTGGGGACAAAGGCATCGAATCCGAACGATACGCCTTACGTCTTCTTGATAGACAAGAGCGGACACGTTGTTAACACGAACGACTGGATCCATGTTAACGCTGGAGATAAAATAGATCTGTATGGATACATCCTTAAAGGAAAAGATCCTATAAACAAATACGATATCGTTGAAAGCTACTACACAAATGAAAATCTTACAACAGCATTGTATTCAGGGCAAGTCGCTTCAGAAACCAATCTGAACACGGATAAAGTTCCTTTGAGATTGATAGCGTACCTTTTCAACGAACAGGCGAGCGACACGTTTATCAAATTCGATATCGATGTCAACGATTCGGCTGCGGCTTTCTTGCGCTACGACGTTGCTCCGATAGCTTCGAATTCGGTTAGCGTGAATTTAAGCGCAGCGGGAGACACCTATGAAGGCGCACCCGCAACCATCAACGTGACGGTTAAATCAAAACAACCGATAACCTCTATTGCGTTGGATCAACCATTCAAAGTTGGAGAGCCTTTCGATGGTTACGCGACAACGACAGCTTATTCCAACGGTCAAAATGATACAAACTCCATGTCGTTCACTTATAAGATGATCGCGCCGGTTGCAGATGTTGAAAACAAAGGAATAGACGCTTACGGAACGACAAATGGAACATTCCCATTTGAAGTTGCCTTCTACGGACCATCTGGAACGTATCAAATAGGCGCAAATGTTGAAGCTATCGCAAATCAATCGAAATACGCGACGACCACCTACGTTGTGCAAGCTGATACGGCGGCTCCAACGATAAAGATCGTTAACAAAGATACGAATTCCGTTATGATAAACGGACAGAGGGTTTACTACGGTCCAATGGATGTTGTGGCAACCGTTACAGACGATCATGCCATTTACTGGGCAAACTTTGAATCCAGCAACGCAACGATCGCATCTCCGACCATAGTCACCTATCCAAACGATTCTTCCATAAAGAATTACGGTGTCAAAGAAACTTCAACAACCGCCACTGTTACCTTTAGCGAAACAGGGCCATTCACGATTTGGGCCGTTGCATCTGACAAACACTTTGATCCCACGAATTACAAAACCGGCAACACGGCGAATTCCATAACGTCTATAAAAGGTGTTTACGATGACAACGCTCCAAGTGCAAAACTCGTTGGTGGAAAATACGATATAGATGCGACAAGTGAATACTACTCTTTCACGATTGAAGCAACAGATGGAAATGGAATAGGGCTTGCCAACACGGCAAACGTCATATTCACACCAGTTCAAGGTGGAACTCCAACAACGGTAACAGCTCAACTTGATCCACAAACACCTGGATACTACAAAGTCCTTGTAAACACCGATTCTTTGCAGAATATAAGATACGAAGTAAGCGTATCCGTAAAAGATAAACTCTACGATTTGATTCCACAATCCGCAACACAATTACGCGCAGAACACATAACAACGATCGAAACGGGATACGTGACCGTTCACCACAATTATCCAGCGGTTTCTATCTCCGCAGTTAAGAGCGATGGTACGACTATTCCACTTAACGCTACGGGTACTCAAATCGATAACGACGTGTTCAGAATCAACATAAACGATCCTCAATTCCCATGGGATTGGATAGATCCAAGCAACTACAAAAACTTCATTAAGATCACGTTGGCCGGGCCAGAACAAGTGTTCGAACCAAAAACCACGTTGATTGCAAAACATCACACGCCAGGCGCGACGATGGGTTACGTTGATGTTGAAGTTCCGGAAATTTACTTCAACTCACCAGCGACAACTGCTAGCGTTCCAGCAACCGTTACGATGCAGGTTGATGTCTTCGATAACGTCCAACCAGACAAGGCTCTCTTTGGAAGGGCAACGGCGAAATTCATTCCTGCAGAACCACTGTTCACACAAGAACCTGTTCTTAGTCTTGGAGGAAACACCGTTGATCTAACATCTTCAACGCCTGTGGTGGCTATCCAAGATACGACTCCATTTGACATCACATTCACTTTAAGTGGTTTGGCTGAAAAGCCGGGAATGGAATTAACCTTCTACGCCAATGGTGTGGAAGTTGGAACCGCGCCGGCATCGAATGGAACGTACACGTTAAACGTTCCCATTCAGCCTGATTGGCAAAACATCACCCTCACCGCTGTGTACGCGCCAAGCGCGACCGTCACTTACACGGCAAGTGCGCATGTTTCATCCAGTAATTACTACAGTTACGCGTACAAGTACAACATAGGAACGTTTAAAGTACTTGGAGACACCATTGAGCCATCTGCCACGATCACGGCAAATGGTATTACCGTTAACTCCTCAACCATGATAACGACCAGTGCATCCTTGGCGTATTCGGTGAACGGAGTTGCGTTCTACAGACACGATGATTTGACGGAATACGCAACGACGCTTGGAAATACCACAATAAACGGTCAAGTGTTGCTGACAACCGCAAATGGTCAAAGCGTATTCGCAACTGTTACGCTTGGTGCGACTGATCTGTTGTCCGCGACAACGGCAAACTTCACTCAAGGTTCAAAGTACATAGTGATGAACGAAAAACTCGCTCAAGCAACCGAAGCCGGTATTTACGATATAAACTTTACGGCAAACGATCCATTTAGAAATTGGAATACACCGGTAACGGCCAAGATCGTCGTTGACTTAACAGCACCCATCATAAACTACGCAATTGATGACGTTGTGCCACCTGCAAATGTTCCCACTATTTCCAACGCATCTACTTTGACATTCTCTGTCAGTGATGATGCGGGAGTTAAGAACGTAAGTGCGAAATTTGACGATTTGATCTACGGAAATTCTAAAGCACAAACACTTTCGTTAAGCGCAACCGGTATAGGTGCATTCAGCGTTAATGCGACAGACGTTGTTGAATTACCAAGCATATTCGCACCACAATTCCAGAACTTGCCATACGTTCTAACGATAAATGCCGAAGATGTGGCCGGACATTCCGCCACACCAATCACAAGATTGTTCGTTACCAACGTTGATCACAGTCCGTACGTTTCGAAGATCATAGCAGTTGCAAAGGATAAAGCACTTGTAAGATTGACAGAACCTATGTGGGTTGAAGGATTCAAGCTCTTCACGGCTAACTCAACCACGTATGGAGGAACGATAACATCTACAACTATAGCTCCAGCAAGCATTCTCGCTTCTTACAAAGGTCACGATATAGCCAACGAATTCTACGTGACGTTCCCATACGACGTGTGGAACGATAATCAAGTTGGTAGCGACGTGAGAACCGATCTGACAAACGTTGAAATGTCGTCTAGCACGTCAGCTTATGTGCCGATAGTCGACTTGGCAGGAAACGAATTTGCGATGCCGATAAACACGACAACACCTCCAACCTTGTTTGTAACTCCAACTTCTACTACTGTTGGAAAAGGATGGAGTGTAACGTTTACGGTTAACGCCACAAGCGCAGCTGGAATAGAAAAAATTGTGGGACAATTTAATGGACAAACAAAAACAATCTACGCCGCAACAGGCACAATGACGTTCACAGCCCAAACGGTTAGTGGAACCTACACGGCGAGCTTCACAGCATACGACAATTCTGTAAATCATAACACGACAACCCAGACAGCAAATGTATACGTCAACGCAACGAATCCTATAATTAATTCCTTTACAGTTCCCGCAACCGTTGGAAGCGGACAAACATTCACCGCGACTATCGTTGCAAATCCCGGAAGCAATTATGGAAGTGGCAACTCAATAGATAGTGTTACCATCAACGGAACAAGTGCAAGTGGAGGTCCTACAACATGGACAGCTCAAACATCTATCGTTTCGAATAGTGGCATAGTCACAATATACGCAACCGTGACAGATAAGTTTGGAAACACAGCAACAGTATCCAAGACACTCTATGTTGACAACACACCGCCAACTGTTTATGTGTATTACACAGGAACAGGTATAAACGATTCTTCGAATCTTTTAGAAGAGGGAACATCGAGAGTTGTTTATACTAATAATGTAGCAACGTTAACTTACTCCGTTTTTGATAACAGTAATTACAAAGTAACTGCTCACGCGACTTTTGACGGAAATGCATTTACCGTTGGAAGTAATAACACAATTGAAGCAACAGGTGAGTACTCAGCTAACACCACCGTTAACAATGGAAGTGTTACATTGGTCGCCACAGATGCTTTTGGAAATACAAAGAATTATGCAGCTACTCTTACAGTCATAGTTGATAACACTCCTCCAACAATTGCGGTAGCAACTCCTGCAACAGTGGTTGCTGCCTCTTCAACCGCAATTGCAACGTACACGGCAACAGATATACACTTCAGCTCAGCATACCTACAAGTATCTGACAGCTTGGGAGTACTGTACTCTAAGACACTCTCCTCCCCAACTCAAGATGCAACCGTAGACCTTAGAAATGACCTCGATAGTTTGAATGGTACCACTGTAACCATCAGTTTGATAGCAACAGACTTAGCAGGAAATACCTCCAGCACAAGTGCAACATTCTATGTTGATACTGTTAACCCTACAATTGTTAAAGTCTATCGTTCAAATACCGAATCTTCAAGTCCAATATATATTACGTTTGATGAACAAATCTTCACCACAACAGGTTTTGCTTCTGCTGATATAACGTTCATCAGTCAAGCAACGGGGTATGAATATGCTGCATCAAATGTTACTAAAACGTCGACTGGCTTTGAAATAACGGTCTTTGACCTCAATGGAAATCCAGTAACATCTGCAAATCTTCCGTCAGCAACATATACTGTAACAGTTGGAAATCATGTTGTAGATGAAGTTGGTAACCTCGTTGGAAATAACAACAGTAGTTGGAAAATAGGACAATAAAAGTTCGTTTTTCCTTAAGACCCACCTCTTCGGAGGTGGGTTTTTCTTTGAAGTGACTTAAGAAAATTGTCGAAGGGAAAGACATCCTTATATATAAAAAAATTCCGACTTGCAAGTCGGAAGGAATACGTAAAAAAGAAAGAGGAATAAAGTCAGAATAAAATTGAGAAATCTTTCATGAACGGAAAATTCTAATCTTAAACTCTGGATGATTATCAAACTATTTCTTCATATAAAATTCCTTTTTTAAGAATTTCTTCAAATTTTAAAGCACTTACCGGTTTACCGAAATAAAATCCTTGCACGGCATCACATCCCAATGCTTTCAAAAGTTTCACTTGTTTTTCATTTTCCACGCCCTCTGCTATCACCTTTAAACCAAGGCGCTTACCAAGCGAAATGATGACTTGAAGGCTTATTTCATATTTTTCATCTTCAAGCATATTTTGAACAAATGACATATCTATTTTTAGAGTACTTATTGGAAAAAGCATCAAATAATTCATATTCGAATATCCAGTTCCAAAATCATCTAATGCTATTCTTACATTTAACGACGCCAATTCCTTTATATTTTTTTCGACTTCTTTACCAGCCATTGCTACTCTTTCTAAGAGCTCAATTGTTATTTTGTTAGGTTCTACATTATTTTTATTCAAAATTCCTTGAACTCTTGAAACGAAATCTTTTTTTCTCATCGTGGGCGCGGCTATGTTTACCGAGATTGGAAGATTATAACCTCTCTTTTCCCACTTACGGATATATTCACACGCTTTGTTTAAAACCCATTCATCTATTTGAGTTATAGAACCACTTTCTTCTGCGAATGGAATGAAGAAATTCGGTGATAATATCTTTTCGTTATGTCTCCATCTTATCAAAGCTTCAGCACTTACAACTTTTCCACTTTGAAGTTCTACAACAGGTTGAAAATACAAAACGAATTCCCCTTTTTCTAACGCATTTTTCATCTTTTCATTGAAGATTTTACAGTCTTTCTCGTATTTTTTCGATCTTGAAATGTGTACGTAGACGGTTTGTTTTCGAATTTTAGATTCGTACAATGCTAATTTTGCTTTTTCAAGAAGCGACGTTTCATCTTCATCATCTTCCAATTGAGCTATTCCAAAGTTTATAGCAATGTTTTTTTCCTTATCCACAAAATCTGCAATCCGTTTTACAAAATGCTTAGCCTCATTTGCATTTGAACCAGGAAGAAAAATCAAAAATTCACTCTTAGACGTCACAAACACAAAATCGGATTTTCTCAAATTCCTTTTTACTTTCTCTAGAACCTTCTTTAAGATTGCACCTTCGAAATTTCTTTTTTTCTTTCCCTTGAGGTAAGCTATATCGCTCACGCCTACCATTGTTATTGAAAGCGGTATTCCTGTTCTTCTTGAAAGGGCAATTTCCTCTTCAAGAATATTAAGAAAGTGTTTTCTGTTGGCAAGGATATTAAAGGATTCAAATACAGTGAGCTTTTCAACTTTCAAAGCCAAATACCATTTTTCCACGGTAGATGCCAATATGTTTTTAAGCTTCTTAACAATATTCAAGTGCTCTTCACTAAAAGCGTGCGATTTTCGATTTCCGAAATACAAAATTGCTCTCATTTTTTCGTTGACAATCAACGAAATGAAAATCATGGAATTCATGTTTTCAAAGCTTGACATTCCGGTCAATTTTAATTGGCATTTTCTTGCATCTTGAATATACGTCAAATCATCACTCATAATTTTTTGATCTATCAAAATGCCATTTTCTATAGTTAAACCCTTATTAATCGAATTCGATTCATCATTGCCCATCTCAGACGAAATGTATTGTGGAAATTCTGTGTACTCCTTTTCCTTCGTGGAAATTAAAAGAGAGGCTTTCTCAAATGGAATGAAATCTTTTAGAACCCTCATAACACTTTGCAAAGCCTCAAAAGATTTTTTGTTGGATAGAGTTTCTAAAATTTTCTCTTCTATCTTTTCCTTTGTAACGTCTTCACCCACTAGGATCACCTTTGAATCTTCTTTCTTTTCATTTATCACGGCCATGTTCCACAAAATGGTTTTCCTTTCACCACTTTTCGTGACTATATTTTGTTCGAGCTTTTTTGAACTACCCAAATTTCTTAGATCTTCCAACAATTTTTTAACTTCTTCTTTTTCATCTCCAAATACAAAATCAAGCCAGTTTTCACCTATCATATTCTCCGCCGTGTATCCAAATGTCTCACAACCCTTTGGATTTATGGCGATGATTCTACCTTTCAAGTCGATCTCCATGAGTATCAAAGTAGATACAGAAAAGTAGGTGTCTAAAATTCTATCTTTGATCTTCAATTCCTTTTCCAATTCCTTGAGGTAAGTTATATCTTCCAAAATAGAGATGAAGCTTGTAACCTTATTTGATTCATCCGTTATAGGCGTGATGGTTACTTTTTGAACGTAAAGTTCTCCGTATTTGTTTTTGTTTATTATTTCAGTCTTCAACACTTTTCCTTGCAAAATCGTTTCCCACATATGTTTGTAAAAATCACTATCCTGTTTTCCGGATTTTAAAATTCTTGGATTTTTTCCTATGATTTCTTCCTTTGAATATCCAGTCACTTCACAAAAAGCCTCATTCGCCCATGTTATGATTCCATCTCTGTCTGTCATAAAAATTGGTTTATCCATCGTATTTAACGCTTTATGTAAAAGTTTTCCTCTCTCCAAAAATCCTTTTACATCTTCTTTCTCTGAAGACGATAGGCATCCTTTTTGAGTGATTTTGCAAAACACTTTTTCGATTTCGTGAATTTTGTCCATAAACTCTATCTCCCTCATAAAAGAGTTATATCTTGTCCACTTTTTAAACTTGGCGAACTTAAAATACTTACTCACGTTGTGCGTCAACTTTACAAGCCAATGGCATTTATCAAATAAACA
>CAZCZS010000034.1:0-17526 GCA_964503355.1 uncultured Mesoaciditoga sp. | reverse complement strand
CAATGACCTTTGTTACATCCCAATCTTTTTTCGTTACTTTCGTGCACAACATGAGGTAACTTAAATTGTGGGCTAATTCTTTACAAACCAATGGCTTTTAGCTATACATCATTTTTCAAGCAAATTGACTCCTTCATTCAAGCCTAACGTGCGTTCTTTACATGGCGCTTCTCAAGGCCATGCCCGTGTAAGAGGAAGAACACTTTGAAAGCTGTTCCGGTGTTCCAGCGCAAACGATGTAACCGCCTTTTTCCCCACCTTCTGGACCCAAATCTATCACATAATCGGCGTTTTTTATGACGTCGAGGTTGTGTTCTATTATCACCACCGTATTTCCCTTGTCCACCAATTTTTGAAGGACATCCACGAGTTTCTTAACGTCGTGAAAATGCAAACCCGTTGTCGGTTCGTCCAAGATGTACAAAGTTTTTCCCGTTGAAATCTTTCTTAACTCAGATGAAAGTTTAACCCTTTGGGCTTCTCCTCCTGATAACGTGGTGGCCGGTTGACCCAACCTTATGTATCCCAATCCCACATCATGAAGCGCCTTCAAAGGAGAGACGATCTTCGGGTGATCTTTGAAAAACTCCAACGCTTCATCGACCGACATGTCTAAGACTTCACTTATGTTCTTATCATGATACCTAACTTCCAAGGTTTCCTTGTTGTATCTTTTCCCGTTGCAAACGTTACACTCCACGTAAACGTCCGGCATGAAATTCATCTCAACTTTTATCACGCCTTGACCACCACAGGCTTCACATCTTCCGCCTTTTACGTTGAAACTGAATCTACCCGGCGTGTAACCTCTCATTCTCGCTTCTTCCGTCATGGAAAAGAGTTTTCTTATGTGATCAAATGCCTTCGTGTAAGTTGCCGGATTGGAGCGTGGAGTTCTACCGATAGGACTTTGATCTATGGATATGACTTTGTCTATGTTGTCCACACCTTCAATCGATTTGTATTCACCACACGGCATATGACTGTGATAAATACGATTCATGAGAAGCGGATAAAGAGTTTCCATAACCAACGAGGATTTTCCAGATCCGGAAACTCCCGTTACGCAAACGAACATACCCAAGGGTATTTCGACGTCTAAATTCTTCAGATTGTTATGAGAAGCTCCTCTTAAAATCAATCGCTCTTTGGCTTTTCGTCTGATCGAAGGGGTGGGGACGCTCATCTTTTTCGAGAGGTACTTACCCGTTATGGTTTCCGAATTCTCCAAGCCTAAAACGTCTCCAGAATAGAGAATTTTGCCTCCATTTTCACCAGCCGCTGGCCCTATTTCCACAACGTGATCGGCCGATCTGATCACCTGCTCGTCGTGTTCAACGACTATGACCGTATTTCCCAAATCACGCAAGCCTTCAAGCATCTTTATAAGCTTGGCGGTGTCTCTATGATGTAAACCCACCGTCGGCTCATCCAATATGTACGTTACACCTACGAGCTTAGAACCCAATTGAGTTGCAAGACGTATTCTTTGAGATTCTCCACCGGATAAAGTGGAAACGGTTCTGGACAAAGTCAGATATTCCAACCCAACTTCTATGAGAAATTTCAACCTTCTTTTCAATTCTATCAGTATCTCGGAGGCTATCTTCATCTGCTGTTCTGGAAGTTTGGCGTTTTCAAAGAAGTCGTACGCTTGTTTGACCGTCATGTCCGAAACTTCCGCGATGTTCTTTCCTAAAAACGTCACGGCCAACGCTTCTTTTCTTAATCTCTTACCTTCGCATGAACTGCACACTTTATGAACCAGAAAGTTCCTCTCTATCCATTCCCTTACCTCTTGAGAATCCGTGGTGTTGTATCTGTCTTTCAGATGTTGAACCAAGCCTTTGAATCCTGGTCCTCCATGTAAAATGGCATCTTGAATTCTCTTTGGAAGCTTACCAATTGGAAGGCGAGGATTTCCCCCCATATTCACTACCAACTTTTTTATTATGGAAAGAACGAAACTTTTTCCACTCCTGTATGGAATTATTCCACCGTTTAAAATCGATTTCGTGGGGTCTATCACGAATTCTTCCCCAACTTCCGTTGTGTAACCAAGTCCCCCACACACGGGACATGCACCGTACGGCGAATTGAACGAAAAAAGTTTTGGCGACATGTCCGGAAAACTTATTCCACAAACAGGACACGCCAATTTTTCACTGAAAAACTCTACCTTCTTAGTTTCGTAGTTCATCACCTCAACCAAACCATCCGCCTCTTTTAAGGCTATCTCTATGGATTCGGCCAACCTTTGATGATTTTCTTCCTTCACTTTCAACCTATCCACGACTAACTTTATCGTGTGTCTAACCTGTTTGTGAAGTTCGAGATTTTCTTCCAAAAGATGTTCTTCACCATCGACGATAACTCTTAAAAATCCACGGCGTCTCAGGTAGTCGAAGAGATTCTTGTACTCACCCTTTTTTTCCACAACGAGAGGTGCCAGAATGGCTATCCTTGTGGATGGCTTGTAAAGCTTTTCCACTCTTTCTATGATCTCGTCTATGCTTTGCCTCTCCAAAGGTCTTCCGCAATTGGTACAGTGTGGAATTCCCACTCTTGCGTAAAGAAGTCGAAGGTAATCGTATATCTCCGTAACGGTGCCAACGGTGGAACGCGGATTGTGTGAAACACTTTTCTGATCTATGGCTATCACGGGTGAAAGACCCTCTATTTCTTGAACATCAGGTCTCTTAAATTCTCCCAAAAACTGTCTGGCATAAGAAGAAAGGGACTCAAGATATCTCCTTTGTCCCTCCGCGTATATCGTATCAAATGCCAGTGAGGATTTTCCAGAACCGGACAGACCCGTTATGACCGTTAAAGTGTTTCGTGGGATCTCGACGTTCACATTTTTCAGGTTATGAACTTTGGCACCTTTTACCCTAAGAAAGTTCTCCAGACGCGTTCACCTCTTCTACCAGTTCACAGGCTTGAGACAAGGCTTTTTCAACTTCTTTTTCATCCTTTCCTTCCGCCATTATCCTTATCAAAGGTTCAGTTCCAGAAGCCCTTATAACAACCCTTAAATCTTCTTTGTTCGTGTCTTTTAAAAAGGATGATATCCTTTCATCTAACATGACTTTCCGCTTGTCAAAAACTTTCACGTTTTTCATCTTTTGGGGATATCTCACGATTTCTTCAGACACCTTTTCCAAATCCAATCCAAGAGCTTCAAGTGCTGTCATGGTTTCAAATGCCGTGAGCAAACCATCTCCCGTGGTTGCCAAATCAAGAAAGATTATATGTCCTGACTGTTCGCCACCCAGCATCGCCCCTCTTTTTTCCATTTCCTGCAAAACGTACCTGTCTCCAACTTTGGTCCGAACGAATTCTATTCCTTCTTTTTTAATCGCTTCTTCAATGGCCAAATTCGTCATTATGGTTCCCACAACCGTGTTCTTTTTGAGACGACCTTTTGCCTTCATGTGTCGTGAATTCACAACGAGCATGTCGTCTCCATCAACTATTCTCCCATTCTTTGATATCATTATGCATCTATCCGCGTCTCCGTCGTGAATTACACCGAAATCGGCATCCGTGTCTTTTATCTTTTCAGAAAGAAATTCTGGATGAAGCGCTCCGCACTTTTCGTTTATATTTTTTCCATCTGGTTTGTGATTGAAAAAAATGGTTTTCATTCCTATTTCATCCGTAATTCGGGGAACGGTTGAAACCGCCGCGCCATTTGCCAGATCGAATGCCACCGTGTAATCGCGCAAATGAGCGTATCTTTTTGCCATCCACTCAACGTATTCACTTACGATATCACGATACACCCTTTTTCCAACCTGTGCGCTCTTCAAAGGGACATCAAGATGGGCTTCTATTTCCTCTTCAACTTCGTCCGGTAATTTAAAACCATTCGAGAAGATCTTTATACCGTTATGCTCCCACGGATTGTGGCTCGCGCTCACCATGAATCCAACGGTCTTCTCTTTTGCGGTCAACCACGCAAGCGTCGGTGTTGGAATGACACCGCACGTTAAAACATCGAGTCCCATAGAAAGAAGAGAAGAGACCAGTGCGGCCTCTAACATCTCTCCGGAAATTCTCGTATCCCGAGCTATCAACACGGTGTTCAACGGGTGATTGCGCGCTTTTAAAACGTAAGCTGTCGCTTTACCCACCTTGAAAGCCAACTCAGCGGTCAGTTCTTCGTTGGCGATACCGCGTATTCCATCCGTGCCAAAATATCTTCTCATTCTTCTTTTTCCTCTTCTATTTCTAATCCTTCAGCGTTGAATTCTTCTGGCCTAACTATCGGAAAGGCTATGACGTCCTTTATGGTCGCGGCATTCGTGGCGAGCATGACAAGCCTGTCTATACCTATTCCAAGTCCTCCCGTTGGGGGCATACCGTATTCCAAAGCCCTTAGAAAATCGAAGTCCATCATTTGAGCTTCCTCGTCACCGGATTCTCTCAAGGCGGCTTGCGCTTCGAATCGTTTTCGCTGATCCAAAGGATCGTTCAGCTCGCTGAAAGCGTTGGCCAATTCGTTGCCGTTCACTATGACTTCAAACCTTTCGGTTAACCTCGGATCTTCCCTATGACGTTTGGCCAACGGTGAAATATCGACCGGATGATCTATCAAAAAGATGGGATTCACTATGGTATCTTCAACGAGATCCCACAACTTTTCTATGTAATGTCCTCTTTCTTTGACAGGTGGTTCGGCATCGTGAGCCCTCAAAACTTCCAGCATCTTTTCATCCGAATCTTCCAATATATCCACTCCAAGATGTTCTTGAATGTAATCACGCATTTTCACGCGTTTCCACGGTCTGGAAAAATCTATCTCTTTTCCCTGATACTCTATCTTTAACTTCCCATTCGTCTCCTCTATCACATGAGTTATCAACCTCTCGGTTAGATCCATCATGTCGTTGTAATCCGCGTACGCTTTGTAACACTCCATCATGGTGAATTCAGGATTGTGTTTGTAACTCACGCCTTCATTTCTAAAACATTTGTTCAACTCGTAAACGGCATCATAGCCGCCGACTATGTACCTTTTCAGATAGAGTTCGTGAGCGATCTTCAAGTACATCGGGATATCGAAAACGTTGAGATGCGTTACAAACGGTCTCGCTGTAGCTCCACCGGTTACAAATTGCAGAATCGGAGTTTCAACTTCCAAGAATCCCTCTTTGTTCATGAAGTCCCTTATCATCTTTATTATTTCGTACCTTTTCTTAAATCTTTCAAATGCATCTCTGTTCACTATGGTATCGACGTATCTTTGTCTGTAGATCTTCTCCTTATCCGTCAAGCCGTGCCACTTTTCCGGAAGGATCCTTATCGCTTTCGAAAGAATCTGATAGGAATTGGTGAATATGGATAATTCGCCCGTGTGGGATTTGAACGGAAAACCTTTAACTCCTATGAAATCTCCTACTTTCACGTATTCTTTGAAGAGTTTGAACTTTTCCTCTCCCACTTGGACGTTTATATAACACTGAAGCTTATCGGTAGAATCTTGAATGACGAAGAAGGCGGACCTGCCGTGATGCCTTATGGCCATAACGCGACCGGCGATGGATGCCTTGAAACTTTCGTCTTTTTCTCCGTTTTGAAGATGATCGAATTTTTCTCGTATCTCTATCAACTTTTGTGAAACGTCAAAACGATAGGGATAAGGATTTATTCCCTTCTCTCTTAGTTCTTCAATTTCTTTGATCTTTTGAAGTCTTAATTCATCCATCCGCTTTTTCTCCTTTCAAAGTTTCAAAGCAAGAAAATAGTTGAAATGTTGAAGTGAAAATTTAAAGGCTGCCATTCGAGACATCCAAGATCAGGTATTTCTTGGCTCCGTTCGGCGCTTTAACCCTTACAGTTTCACCGAGATGTTTCTTGTAAAGCGCTTCTCCTAAAGGTGAATCAACAGATATCTTGTTTTTGAAAATATCCGATTCTTGGGAAGTAACCACCATTATCTTCATTTCTTTGCCGTTGTTCAAATCCTTGAGTTTTACGACGCTTCCTATGTTTACCTCATGAATATCTTTACTTTCTTCCATCACCACGGCGTGGGACAGTATTTCCTCTATCTCACTTATTCTGCTGTTTATCTTTCCCTGTTCGTTTTTCGCTTCGTCATATTCGCTGTTTTCACTCAGGTCACCGTATTCTCTCGCTTCCTTTATCTTTTGCGCAACATCGTTCATCAATCTTTCTCTCAGCTCACCAAGTTCCCTTTTCAAAGATTCGTATCCTTCTTTTGTGAGCACTATCTTCTCTTTCATACTTTCCTCCCTGTAAAAATACTTTTTCGTTCATTTTCACTCAACCGATATGAGGTAATAGTAGTGGGCTTGACCACCGTAATACATCTCGACATCCACACTCGGATAACGTATTTGAATTTCCTTGAATATCACTCGAGCATCGCTTTCACTTACATCTTTACCGTAAAAGAGCGTTATTATATCGGCACTTGAAGCGGAGGCGTTGTCCAAGGTGCAGAAAACGCTTTCGTCCAAAGTTTTCTTGGAACAAACCAAATTTCCATCTACGAATCCTATGTATTCGCCCTCTTTTATCTCTTTGTTCTTTATCTTACTGTCCCTTACAGCTTTTGTTATTTCCAAAGATTTCACCGATTCCACAGCCTCTTTGAACCTGTTCAAATTTTCCAAGACGCTCGCTTGAGGGTTGAACATGAACAGCGCTGCCAGCCCTTGTTGAACCGTTGAAGTTTTTATAACGGTTACCTTTTTACCGTTTACCATTTCTTTGACCGATTCAGCCGCCAAAATTATGTTGGAATTGTTAGGGAAAACGAATATCTCCTGTGCGTTCACACTTTCTATGGCCTCTTTGAATTGGGCCGTGCTCGGGTTGGAAGTTTGACCTCCGTTTATGACCACATCAACGCCTATGCTTTTGAATATGGATTCCCACCCATCACCGTTGGCAACCACCACGAGACCGTATTTCTTTTTTTCGTCTTTCGATTCGCCTTCGTTCTTTATTATCTGGTGATGTTGAATTTTCATGTTATCGACTTTCAACTTCACGAGCTCACCGAATTCCAAAGCCTTATCTATTGCCTTACCAGGCGTGTTCGTATGAACGTGAAACTTCAAGTAATCCCCAGAGTTAACCAAAACGAGAGAATCACCCAAAGAGTTGTAGAAGGATTTAAGATTTGGCAAATCGATTTCTTTTGTGAGTTTCACTATCGCTTCAGTACAGTAAAGATATTTCAACTCTTCTTGGGAAATTCTTACTATTTCTCTTGGACCAGCGCTCTCTATTTCAAGGTTAACCTCTCTATCTCCATTCAAAGCCCTGTAAAATCCCTCTATTATGTAAGAAAAGCCTTTTGCGCCAGAATCCACCACTCCAGCGTCACGTAACTTCTTTAAAAGTTTGGGAGTCTCTTCCACAACTTCTTGGGATCTTTTCCATAATTTCTCCATGAATTCCACGAGATCGTCACTTTCAAGATTCTCGCTCTCCTGAGCCAAAACCCTGATAACGGTTAGCATCGTTCCCTCGACGGGTTTTATAACCGCGCCGTAGGCAACCTCTTTTGCGCTTTTTAAGGCTTGAGA
Organism: uncultured Mesoaciditoga sp.; assembly: GCA_964503355.1. Classification (GTDB taxonomy): domain Bacteria; phylum Thermotogota; class Thermotogae; order Mesoaciditogales; family Mesoaciditogaceae; genus Mesoaciditoga. Next base: position 9,961 of record CAZCZS010000034.1, on the reverse strand, counting down.
GAAATCGTGAGCGTTGAGACTCTTCTTCCCCTTACACGCCTGGGCAAATCCCCGAAAGATCTGGGACAAAATGACACCTGAATTCCCTCGTGCTCCCAACAGAGTTCCGGTTTCTATGGCCTGCAAAACGGAAGTCAGGTCACGTTTTTTCAATTGTTCAATGTGTTTACACGCTTCGAGTAAAGCTGAAGACATGTTGGAACCCGTATCTCCATCCGGTACCGGAAAAACGTTCAACGTGTTTATTTCATCAACATGCGTAAGTAAAACTTCCGTTCCTTTTTTAAATCCAATAGCAAACAATTCTCCATCCATTCTTTTCACAACGTGAACTCACGTTCTTAACGTGAGAAAACACCTCCTTTGACAAACGAAAAAAGGTTTAAAAGCTCACATCGACAACGTGTACGTTAACTTCCAGAGGTTCTTTACCGGCGTAATTCGTGAGATTGTATATTATGCTATCTTGTAAATTTTTGGCCACCTGTGGTATGTTCGTTCCGTACTCAACGACAACGTATATGTCAGCTTTTATATTCACCCCGTCATCCACCAATTTTATACCTTTATCGACATCGCTGAACATGGAAACGATGCCTGATAGAACAGACGGATTGGACAGATCAACGATGCCGTAACTGTTAACCATCGCTTCTTTAATGAGTGCTTTCAAAGCCTGTGAAGAAACCTCTATTTCTCCATACTCGGTGGAAATTTTCAATTTCATCCCTCCCGCATTCTTGTAGTCAACGTAACAAACACCTTTTCCGCGATCTTTTCGGCGGAAAGGCCAACGCTTTCTAACAACTCTTCTCTCGTTCCGTGTTCTACAAACTCATCTTCTATTCCAATCACTTCTATTTTATCTCTAAATCCCTTTAATTTTAACACAACATTGGAACCAAATCCTCCGATCACGCTACCCTCTTCCAAAGTCCATATTCGCGGAGAAAATTTTATCTCTTCCAAAGTTTCCATGTCCAAAGGTTTAACACTTCTGCAATCGTAAACTGAGACCTCTACTCCCTTTGATCTCAAAATTTCGGCAGCTTTCACGGCAATTTTGACCATGGAACCCACCGCAAGTATTGTACCATCTTTTCCCTTGAGAACTTCTCGCCATTTGAAAGGATCATCGAGAATCGGCGCGGATAGTATATCGGTGATGCTAACCGTTTCGCTTTCCCGTGGATATCTTATCGCAACGGGACCTTTAAGCCTTCCTATCACGGATTTCATCACAGATGAAAGCTCTCGCATGGAAGAGGGAGCGAAGATCTTCATGTTTGGAATCAAACTCAAGTACGATATATCAAACACCCCATGATGAGTTGGGCCATCTTCACCCACCAAACCCGCTCTATCTATTCCAAAAACTACGTCCAAATTTTGCAGCGCCACGTCATGAATTATCTGATCAAAAGCCCTTTGAAGAAAGGTGGAATAAATGGCAACGACCGGTCTCAAGCCACGCGTGGCCGCACCGGCCGCGAATGTCGTGCAGAGACTTTCGGTGATACCAAAATCGTAAAACTTATCCGGATGCTTCTCATGAAAAAACTTCAAACCCGTACCCTCTTCCATCGCCGCCGTGATTCCTATTACCCTTTCATCGACATCCGCTATCAAAGACAAAACCCTTCCAAATATTTCACTGTAAGAGTGTTTTTCCTTTTTGATTTCCAAAGAAATTCCCGTTTTTGGATCTATCAACGAAACTCCATGAAATTTCGTTGGATTTTCTTCGGCGTATGAAACACCTTTTCCCTTTTTGGTGATAACGTGAACGACGGCGGGTCCTTCTATCTTTTTTAAACTTTCAAACGTTCTGATCAGCATACTCACATCGTGTCCATCTATTGGGCCAAGATATTTCAAACCTAATTCTTCAAAGAAGTTGTTGGACAGCAACAGTTTTTTTATAGACGCTTTTATTCTATCTGCCAAATAACCCAAATCGTTTTCTTTCAAAAGATCGTAGAATTTGTTGTCGATGATTCTGTATCCCTTCGATGTTCTGAGCCTTGTCAAGATCTTGTTCGAAATCTGTCCGACGCTCGGAGAAATGCTCATACCGTTATCGTTAAGGACGATCTTCATCTTCGAAGATACGGATCTGATTTGATTTACAGCTTCCAGCGCCGCTCCGGATGTCATTGCTCCATCACCGATTATCGCTATGACCTCACCATTTTCTTTTAGAAATCTGTTGGCCACCTCTATTCCCAAGGAAGCGGAAATGGACGTGGCGGCGTGTCCAACTCCAAATCTATCGTACATCGATTCGTGGATGTTGGGATAACCACTTATTCCACCCTTCTTTCTTATGCCAAGAAGTTCTTTAGCCCTTCCGGTAAGGATCTTGTGAGTGTAAGCTTGATGACCGGTATCCCACACCACGAAATTTTCGTCCGGAGGGAAAACCTTGTAAAGTGCCAACGTTAGCTCGACGGTGCCCAAATTAGAGGCCATGTGACCGTTTCCAGAACTCACCACATCGGTTATGTACTTTCTTATCACACCGGCCAGATTTGCTATTTGATCACAAGACATATTCTTCAACCTTTTGAAGACCGGTTCATCTTTTAAGATCTCTGGAACCTCAATCACTTTCGATCTCCTTTTCCAAATCTCCAAGCACTTCTTTTACCGTTAAAGAAGCGGAATTTATGAGTTTCTTACATCTTTTGTAAAGTTCAACTCCCCTCTTGAAGAGTTTCAAAGATTCATCCAATGAAATTTCTTCGTTTTCCATGCGCTCCAACGTCTCTTCCAATTCTTTATAGGCTTCCTCAAAGGAAAGTTCATCTATTTTCTTCGATTTCTCTACTTTTTCTTCCACACGCGTACCTCCTTGACATCGGCTGAAGCGTCTCCGTCTGAAAAGATTATCTTCAACGCATCGCCTTTTTTTACCCCTTCAACCGAATTGACCAACTCATCATCTTTGTACACAAGTGAATAACCTTTTTTCAGTGCGGTTTCCGGATCGTATGCTTTCAGATCGCTTCGCATTTTTTCCAAAAGATAAGTCTTCGTCTGCAAATTGGACTCCATCTTTCTTTTCAAGTTATCGAAGATGTTTTCAACTCTTTCACCAAAAAGTTCTACATCCCTTACGGTTCGAGCGTGCTTTAGAGCTTCTTCACTTCGGTTCAAATCCTGCCCTTTTCTTTCCATAACGTTTAAAACGTTTCTTCTCATGTTATCAAAAACGGAACTCACACGTTGATTTTTGATCTCAAGCATTCTTGAAGGCGATCTAGAGCTCAGCCTCTCTTTCAAGTGTTTTATATCAGAGTCATACTTCAACAATTTGTTCACGAATGAATTCGAAATGTTTCTAAAAATCCTATCTATTCTCAGATCGAGCTCTTTAACTTCCGGCGTCGCCCTTTCAGCCGCGCCGGTGGGAGTTGGAGCTCTTAAATCCGCCACGTAGTCAACCAATGTGGTATCTATTTCATGTCCCACACCAGTTACAACCGGTTTTCGCATTTCGTAAACCTTTTTTACCACCGATTCTTCGTTGAAATTCCACAGATCCTCGATGCTCCCTCCACCGCGTACCAGCAGAACCACATCCGCATCCGATTTGTCCGCCGCATCCAAAGCCTTTATTATGTGAGGAGCGGCCGTTTTTCCTTGAACTTCGGTGTGAAAAAGCAAAATTTCGGCCAACGGATATCTTTTTTTCACCGTGTTAATGACATCTTGAAAAGCGGCGGAAGTTCTCGATGCCACCACGGCTATTCTTTTTGGAAAAGATGGGATGCCCTTTTTGATCTTATCGAATATTCCCTCGGCGCTTAACTTTTTCTTCAACGCTTCGAATTGCTTGTACAGTTCACCAAGATCTTTCCCCTGTTCTATCGATTCCGTGTAAAGTTGGTACACTCCACGTTTGACGTACACCCGTATAGAACCGTACGCCTTCACCATGGTACCATCTTGGATCTTTTCGTTACGCAACTTGTAGATCGCGTTGAACATAACACAGTTCAACAGCGATTCTCCTTCTTTCAGAGAAAAATAGGCGTGGGGGCCTGAATATTTGAAATTCGAGATCTCCCCACGAACCGCAACGCTGTTCAGAACGGAATCGGATTTTAAATCTTGCATTATTCGTTGGGTGAGTTCAACCACACCCATTTCCACGTATTCGATCATCTTCTATTCAGCAAAGACGCTTCCACCACATTTCTCATCAATATGGCACTCGTAACGCTACCGACACCACCTGGAACTTTTGAAACGGACGCCTTTTTGGAAACGGAATCGAAATCAACGTCTCCAACCACCTTGCCATCCACAACGTTGATTCCAACGTCTATCACAACTGCGCCCTCTTTAATCCAATCGGCATCGAACATTCTCGCTCTGCCAACGGCCGCGATGAGCACATCCGCGCTTTTTGTTTTCTCTTTGAGATCCCGAGTTTTCGAATGGCATACCGTTACCGTCGCATGTTCGGAAAGCATCATCAACGCGAGAGGCTTTCCAACCGTGGTACTCCTTCCAACGATGGTGACGTTTGCTCCCTTTAAATCCACCTTGTAGTATTTCAAAAGCTCCATAACGGCTTGAGCCGTACAGGGAGTGAACGATTTAACTCCCAAAAGCACTTTCCCCAAATTCTGTGGAGTTCTTCCTTCAACATCTTTTAGTGGATTTAAAGTTTCCAAAACCGCTATTTCATCCACACCCTTTGGAACCGGATGCATGATCATCACACCGCTGATTTTCGGATCGACGTTTAAAGCCTTAACATCCTCGATTATACGCTTTTCATCGGTAAGAATCTTGGCAAAATCTATGCCAACTTTTTCGCAATTTCTCTTTATCGAATTAAGGTAAACCTCGGTGGATTTATCATCCGAAGAAACGACACATCTCAAAGCCGGGGTTATCCCCTCGGCTTTGAGAGAATTCACTTTTTTCTTCACTTCATCTTTTATCGCTTTGGAGAGTTCCGCACCGGTGAGTATCATGATCACATCCTCCGAATCAGAACAAGCCGCTTATCTTTCCATCTTCATCCACGTCTATCATCTGAGCGGCGGGCACCTTCGGTAAACCTGGCATTGTCATTATCTCCCCGGCTATCGGTACTATGAATCCAGCTCCATTAGAAAGGAACACTTCCCTAACGGTGAAAGTGTAGCCGCTTGGCGCACCCACAACTTTCGGATCGTCACTTAAAGATGCCTGTGTCTTCGCCATGATGATGGGAAGATTTCCTTTTCCTTCCTTTTCTATTTTTCTTATATCCGACAAGGCTTTGGACGTGTAAACAACGTTACCAGCCCTGTATATCTCTTTTGCGAGAATTTCTATTTTCTCTTTTACGGGAGCTTCCCAATCGTACAATCCATGGAAATCGTTCGCGTCTTCTTCCGTTGATTTCACAACTTCTCTTGCCAAATCTTCTGCACCCGCTCCGCCTTTCTCCCACGCTTCGTTTAAGGCTATTCTCACATTCATTCCCTTGACGAATTCTTCAACGATTTTCAATTCGGTGTCGGTATCACTTTCGAATTTGTTCAAGGCAACGACAACGGGAAGTCCGAATTTCTTCACGTTTTCTATGTGAACTTTGAGATTTTCCAATCCCTTTTTCAAAGCATCCAAGTTTTCTTCTTTCAGCTCTTTTTTATCCATTCCACCGTGCATTTTCAAAGCCCTCACCGTCGCGACCAACACCACGGTGTCCGGTTTAAGATCGGCGTACTTCGAGACGACGTCGAAGAACTTCTCCGCACCCAAATCTGCCGCAAAACCGGTTTCGGTTATCACGTAATCCGCCAATTTAAGGGCCAGCTTCGTAGCAACTATGGTGTTCGTACCGTGAGCTATATTCGCAAAAGGTCCGCCGTGAACGAAAGCTGGCGTGTGCTCTATCGTTTGAACGAGGTTGGGATTTATGGCATCTCTGAGTAAAGCCGCCATCGCACCTTCCGCTTTTAACTGTCCGGCGGTAACGTACTTTCCCTTTCTCGTCTGTCCAATTATGATGTTTGCCAGTCTTTTCTTAAGATCGGATATATCGTTTGCAAGGCAAAGAATCGCCATTATTTCGGAGGCGGCCGTTATGACAAATCTGTCTTCTCTTGGATATCCATTACCTTTTCCTCCCAAAGAGACGACTATATGTCTTAAAGCGCGATCGTTCATATCAATAGCCCGAGGCCAAGTGATCCTTCTCGCATCTATATCCAACTCGTTTCCATGATGAATATGAGCATCTATCATCGCGGATAGAAGGTTATGAGCCGCACTTACCGCGTGCATATCACCCGTAAAATGAAGATTTATATCTTCCATGGGAAGAACCTGAGCGTAACCTCCACCAGCAGCTCCACCCTTTATTCCAAAAACAGGTCCTAAAGAAGGTTCTCTCAACGTCACGATCGTCTTTTTGCCAATCCTGTTCATTCCCTGCGCGAGTCCAACGCTGGTTGTGGTCTTTCCCTCTCCAGCCGGTGTTGGAGTGATGGCAGTAACTATTATCAACTTTCCATTCGGTTTGTCTTTCAATTTCTTCAAGAGTTGATGGGGAACTTTGGCCACGTACTTTCCGTACGGAAGAAGCTCATCATCTCCTACACCTATCGTTTTCGCTATTTCATTTATGGGTTTCAGTTCAACACTTTGAGCTATTTCAATATCGCTCTTCATCTTTGCTGTGGCAAAAAACCACGTTTCCAATCCGTGGAAAGAATGCCACATTCACCTCCTTTAGATGTTTTTTTAACGCTCTCACAACTCGTGTTTCTGAGGTGGGGCGAATTTCTTTGCTACTCTATCAAGTACACCGTTCACGAATTTTCTATCTTTCTCGGTTCCGTAACTTTTAGAAAGCTCAACCGCTTCATTTATGGTAACTTCTATAGGGATATCTGGAACGTAGATCAATTCGTAAGTTCCCAACCTTAAAATGCTCTTAGAGATGCTGGAAAGTCTCTCTAAAGACCATCCAACCAGTCGTTCGGATATTATCTTGTCTATTTCATCTATTTTTGCGAAAGCTCCTTTGACAAATTCCAGAACCTCTTTTTCAAAGTCCGAAGAAACGCCTTCCATTCGACACACCCTGTGTACCGATTCAGAAGGCGTTAAATCTTGAAATTCCATCTGATATATGGCTTTGAATGCCAGATCTCTTACCCGTCTGCGATGAGATCTCGTTTTATACACCTACTCTTGGTCCTCCGTTTCATCTTCGTTGTACTCTTCTTCTGAACGATTGGGAGTTATAACGTCCTCAACTAAAACGTTCACAGCAATGACTTTGAGTCCCGTTATGTTTTCAACCTCTTGTGTTATCTCTTGCTGAATCTTCTTTGAAACTTCCGGAATCTTCTCTCCGTACTTGATCTTCGTTTTAACCGCCACTGAAATGCTATCCTCGTCTTTTCTGTCTATGGAAACTTGTTTACGGTAGTATTTGTACTCTTTGGACTTTTGGTTTATTTCTTTTCCTTCAAGTTTGGCCAATGTCAAGATCACGACATCCGTTATCACTTGATCGGAGATATCGATCTTTCCTCCCGGCGTTTTTTCGATTTGATTCATTTCTTCATTCTCGTCCATGCTCTCGCCACCTTTCTTTGTGAATTTACACTTTCAATCAAGCTCTTTCTATGTACTCGCCACTCCTTGTGTCAACTTTTATCTTTTCGCCTTTTTCGACAAAAAACGGCACCGTTACTTTCAACCCCGTCTCAAGAATGGCGGGTTTTCCTCCTCCAGAAACCGTATCACCTTTGAAACCCGGATCGGTTTCAACAACTTCCAAAACGACACTGGCCGGTAAAAGGATATCTATGACCTTATCATCGTGAAAAACGAGATTCAGATCCATGTTTTCGGTCATGAATTTCAATTCTTCCTCGAATTCCTTTATTGGAAGCGCGTACTGTTCGTAATCGTCAGTTGTCATGAAGTGGAGGAAATCATCGTCTTTGTAAAGGTATTGAGCCGCTTTTAACGTTAAACTAACTTCTTCGACTTTTTCACCACTTTTGAAAGTTTTGTCTTGAACCAAACCGCTCAAAACATCTTTCAATCTCGTTCTTACAACGGCACTATGACCCCTTCCCATCTTGTGCATCGAAAAGTCCACGACTTTGTAGATTTTACCATCCAACATTATGTGAGTACCTTTTCTTAAACTTGAAACATCAATCACCTGTACAACCTCCTCATATCTGTGTGAATTCTTTTTTGAAATCAGACAAACAATCGTGACCATCAGGAGTTAAAAGTACGTCATCTTCAATGCGAATACCAAATTCAGACGGTATGTAAACGCCGGGTTCAAAAGTGACGATCGCATGAGAAGGAATCTTCTTTTCATATCTTGGACTTAAAAAAGGAGGTTCATGGACATCCATTCCGAGGCTATGTCCCAAACTGTGTGTGAAATACATACCTAAACCGGCTTTTTCCAAAACATCTCGTGCCAAAGCGTCTATTTCTTTTCCCGTCATGCCAGACTTGGCGGCCTTCATGGCGGTCATTTGAGCTTCCAAAACCGCGTTGTAAGCGTCCTTTGCCTTTTGCGGAACGTTTCCAACCGCGAACGTCCTTGTCAGATCGCTACAGTAGCCATCTACGAGCGCACCAAAATCAACAACCACCATTTCACCATTTTCTATCTTTTTGTCCGAAGCGAGACCATGAGGTAAAGCCCCTCTGTAGCCGGATGCGACGATCGTGTCGAAAGATGGCTTTTGTGCTCCACCCATAACCATTTCAAATTCCAAAATCGCGGCGAACTCCCTTTCGGTCATACCAACGTGAAATTTTTCAAGCGTTTTGTTCAACGCGTTCTGCGCCACTTCTATGGCTTTTTTCACACTTTTTATCTCTTTTTCATCTTTTGAAGCTCTGAGTTGGGCAACTTCTTCTTCCATGTTTTCAATGACCGAAACCTTCGAATTCAATGTTTTATACCATGCGTAGAACATTTTCGACTCTTCAACACCTATCTTTTTTCCCTTCACGATTTCGGAGATTTTATCAACGAGAGAAGAATTTCCAACCTTCACCATCTCAAAGTTCGACTCTTGAGAAGCTTGGGTGTAAAAGCGAGAATCCACCACCAAGAATCGTTTGTTCTCTCCTATCACCACGGCTCCCGTATCTCCACTGAAGTTGCTGAAATAGCGAACCGTTTTATTCGAGCCTTCTGAACAAATGCTTACGAAATAGTCCAATCCTTTCTCCTTCAAAAATTCCACCATCTTGTCCGATCTGTTCATCCAACGCTCCTCACCAAAAAGTGTGAGAATTCCTCCCTTCTCTGATGCGCTTCGATGAAAATTATACCACAATTTCTTTTGGCAAAAAGGAAAGGGGCATGTAAAAGATTATACTTACTTAGCCCCTTGAAAGGTGAATGATTCTTGATGAATCTTTTTGAATCGCTCTTGCTTTTTTAAGTTAATATCAATGAGTTTCAGCCCTGTTATTACTCAATAAATCACGTTTATGGAACCATCTCCCATGCTTGAAACGTAAATCTTTTCGCTTGTGGGATCTACAACAACATCTACCGGATATTTTCCAACTTGTATCGTTTGAACAACACGGTTCGTTTTTCCATCTATAACACTTAACGTGGAATTACCGTTGTTTACCACATATATCATGTCTTTTGATTTGTTTATGGCAATACCACTTGGATAAACTCCAACTTTTATCGTGTCGATGATTTCATCCGTTTTCCCATTTATAACGTCCACGGTATCAGTTCCATAGTTGGTCACGTATACCATATTTGTCAATGGATCTATAGCTATTCCAGATGGGTTCTCCCCAACTTTTATCACCTTGACAACTTTGTTCGTTTTCCCATCTATCACACTTACCGTGTTATCACCATGATTTGCAACGTATATTTTATTCTTGGATGAATCTATTCCTATCCCATTTGGTTCATCACCGACAGGTATCG
>CAZCZS010000033.1:0-17937 GCA_964503355.1 uncultured Mesoaciditoga sp. | reverse complement strand
TCTTTATGATCTCTTCAGATTTATCCATTTTTATTCCTTTTCTGTGTAAGAATGTTTGGGGTAATAATATGATATCAAAAAAACGCTCTCAAAATGAGAATTTAATGTGAATTTTTAAGCTCCTATTTCTCGCTCCAATTGCTGAATCATGAAAAGTTTGTAGTATAAGCCCTTCTTTTCCATCAGTTCCTCATGCTTACCGTGTTCGACTATTCTTCCTTCGTCCATGACGAAGATCACGTCGCTGTTTTTTATGGAAGCCAAATTATGAGTTATCACCACCACCGTTGAGTCTTTCAAGGTGGAAGAAAGATCGTTCAAGATCTTCGAAGCGGTTTCGGAGTCAACGGCGGAAAGCACATCGTCCAAAATTATCACTTCCGCCCCTTTGAAAATGCCTCTGGACAGCGTAAGTCGCTGACGTTGCCCACCAGAAAGCGTTACACCACGTTCTCCCACCAACGTATCGTAGGATTTATCGAACTTAACAACCTCTTCATGAAAATGAGCGACCTTCGAAGCGCTCTCAACATCCTCGTAAGAGAATTTCTCAAAGCCAAACGCTATGTTTTTCGAGATGGTGCTGCTGAAAAGAAAAGCGTCTTGTGGAACGAGAAGGATTTTTTCCCTCAACATGTTGGTTTTCAAATCTTTTACATCCACACCGTTGTAGAAGATGTGGCCTTTTTCAACCGGATACAATTTCACCAACAGCTTTGCCAACGTGGATTTTCCACAACCGGTTCTTCCCACGATCGCCACTTTTTGTCCCCTTTTAACGGTTATATTCACATCGTTAAGAACTCTCTTTCCTCCATCGTATGAAAAGGACAATTCTTTCACTTTAACTTCTTTAAACGATCCCGGAAAATCCTCGCTCCCCACTTCTTTTTCCTTTTCGTTCATGAGTTCGTTCAGCCTTTCGAAAGAAGCTCGTCCCCTTTGCAAAACGTTGACAACGTACCCCAACGCTATGAACGGCCACACCAACATTCCAAGATACGCTATAAAGGCAACGAAATTTCCCAAGCTCACAGTTCCGTTTATGACCATTCTTCCGCCGTAAAAGAGAGCGATTGCGGATGTAACAGCGGCTAAAAAGTCTATAAGTGGATCGAATATCGCCGAGATCTTCAAAAGGGATATGTTATTTTGAACGAAACCATCGCACGCCTTTGAGAATATCTTTTCGAAATTCTTTTCCACGCCGTAAGATTTTATGGTCTTCACGTTTGTGAAGCTTTCTTGGGCTCTTTCGCTTATGTCGGAAAAAGATTTTTGAACTTTTTTGAACCTCATATGAATTCGTCCTCCAAAAAACCAAGACGCCAAAGCCACGAATGGAAGTGGAATCAAGGAAAGCAAAACCAATTTGTAGCTGACACTCGTGAGCATTCCAAAGAAGACGAAGATCGTCATGGCAACTGAGTCCGTCGTCATGACCACACCTTGACTTAGCGAAGCCCTTACGGCCATGATATCATTCGTAAAATAAGCCATAAGATCCCCTACGCCTTTTTTTTCAAAAAAAGATATCGGAAGGCGCAGAAATTTATCGAAGAGTTGTTGATGAGCGAACATCTCGAATTTCCTCGCTCCACCGATTATCAAAAGTCTCCAGGCAAATCTTCCCACCATCACTCCGCCCGCGATGGCGAGAATGCTGAGCGAATACACGAGGATAAGATGGATATCAACAGGTGAGATGGTCAAAAGGTTAACGGTTTTTCCGATGAATTTCGGAACCAAAATCTGCAAGTAGTCTATCGAAACCAAAAACGCCATTCCCAAGGCGTACCTGAGCCAATGTCTCTTGAGAAATTCCCATATCAAAGCTCTATCACTTCGTACTTTCCAGTGTCAGCATCAAGAAGAACACAAGTCGATTTTCCGCTCAAATATCCGCAAAGTTCGCCGGGATTTATCACAAGGGTTTTTCCAATCTTTTCGATAGATAATTCATGTGTATGACCGAAAAAAACGTAATCGTAAATTTGAGATCTCTTCGCCGCTTCCAAAGCGAAAGGCTGGTGCATCATGAAGATTTTCTTACCTTCAAATTCAACTGTCGCTGGACTTCTCTTTATCTTGTTCAACGCTTTTTCTTGAAGAAAGAGTAGATCACCATCGTTGTTTCCAAAAACCCCGAAAAACTCGTACCTTTCGTTTAGAAGATGAGAAAAGATGAATGGAGAATTGAAATCTCCCAAGTGGAAGATCGCGCTCACTTCGTTTTCAATCGCCACTTTCACGGCTCGATCGATCTTTTCAAGATTGTCATGAGAATCGGATACAACAAGCCACATATCAACCCCTCACTTTTTGTATATTCTCTCACCGAAGATCTTGGTGCCTATTCTTATCATGTTAGCGCCTTCCTCTATGGCAACTTTGTAAGAATTGGACATTCCCATGGATAGATATTTCATACTCACGTTTGGGATCTTTTCTTCGGATATCTCATCGAAGATCTTTTTTGTCAATTTGAAGTACGCTCGAGCCTCTTCGGGGTCGCCCGTTCTAGGTCCCATCGTCATAAGACCTAAAATTCTAACGTTATTCAAAGAGGAAATTTGAACTATCACTTCTTTCGCATCTTCAGGCATGACTCCAGATTTTTGAGGCTCTTTCGCGCTGTTTATCTCTATGAGAATTGGCATTATCCTTCCCATTTTAGCACATCTCTTGTCGAGTTCCTGGGCTATTTCAAAGGAATCAACCGTTTCAACCATATCAAATAGGCGTATTATCTTGTTTAACTTGTTCTTCTGTAATCGTCCTATGAAGTGCCATTCCGCTTTTTCCTTTACAAGGGGAAAGATCTTTTCGGCTTCCTGAACGTAGTTTTCTCCTATTATCTTCACGCCGGCTCTTATCGCTTCATCCACCTCTTGCGCGGTTCTCGTTTTGGCAGCGGCCACCAAACGCACGTATTCGGGTATCTCGGAAAGAATTTTTTTAACGTTGCTTGTTATGTCAGACATTCTTCTTACCTCCTTGACATCTCTCTTGTTAAACCTCGTTTTCGAAATGATAAAATGAAGAAAATCCAAAAATAGAAAGAGTTTCAAAAAATTTTCTTTCGTTCCGAATCTCGTGGAGATCCCGTGTTCTATGGCGTGTCTGTTCAAACCATGATTCACTTCATCGTATTGAGCGAATTTCACCCATTTGTAAAAAGGAATCTTTTCTTCTTCGGCTATGGACGCCATAATCATTCTCATAACCGCCTCAACCGTGACGAACTTCCTATTCTGGAACTTTATAGTTTCCTCCATTTCCCCTTCCATCGGATTGGTGTGTATCAAAAAGTCCCATACCACGCCTTCGGTTTGTGGAAGAAGAGCGTATATCGCCAACGATAGTTCGCCTCTTTCATATGCATCGATTATCGAGTTTATTATCTTTTTTCTCTTGAAAAAATACCTAACATCGGACCACTTTTGACTCATTTCTCTCAATTCTTTGGAAGAAGGATAAAGACGACGAATCTTTCTGAAGATGTTTTTTCGATTCACGGAAGAAAGAGATCTGAAATGAATCTTCTTGAACACTTCGGGTGAAAAGAACCAACCTAACTTTGCCGCCTTTTGAATTATCTTTGCATATCTTTCTTTATCAATCACATTTCTATAGGCACTTATGGCCATGTCCAAATCTTTGACGAATCCATCTTTCCATTTTTCCACGGCGCTCTGCCACATCTTCTCGACTTCGTTCGATTTCTTCACCCTAAGCGCGTTTCTGAAAGAGTTGTAAAAAGGCTTTCCATCTTTTGGAGAATAGAATTCAAGAAAATCGTTCGCCTTTGCTAAGGAAAATGAAAGCTCCCTCAGGTATTTTTCATTTACTTTTTTAAGAACATTCACATTCACATCAACTGAGAGAAGTTCTACCAAGCGAAAGAAGAAAGCCTTCGCCTTCTTCTCTTCGTTGGCCTCTTTGTAAAAAGCATCATCTATTTTAAGATCTATCGTGAATTCTCCAACGTTCGTTTTCCAAATGCTCAGCAGCATTTCATCCATCCCCTGATTGATTATACACCAACGAACGTGATAAAATCGACCTGGAAAAGAAGTGGAGGTGGCTTATGAAAAGATTCTTTCTTCACGCAAAGCTCCATAGGGCGCGAATCACACGAAAGAGTCTCGAATACGAAGGCTCTATAACCATAGATGAAAGTCTGATGAAAGCCGTTGGAATAGAAGAGGGAGAGCTTGTTCAAGTTGTGAACATAGAAAACGGAAAAAGGTTCGAAACGTACGTTATAAAAGGACCCGCCGATTCGGGTGCGATAGAATTGAACGGGGCAGCTGCCCGTATGGGAGAAATTGGGGATAGAATAATCATAATGGCGTACGCTCTTTTCGATGAAGGTGAAGAGCACAAAACGAAAACGGTGGTCTTGGATTCACAGAACAAGATCAATCGAGTGCTTTAATATCCTCTTTCCTTGCCAATTTTTCTCCCATGACAACTCCAAACATTATGAGTCCTCCTCCAACGTAAACGGATAAAGATGGGGGATTTTTCAGCATAACGGAATCGGCCACGACGGAGACAAGTGGTATAAGATACAAAAGATTGTTCGTCGTTCGTGAGCCCAAAACTCTTATGGCGTAATTCCACGTGACGTATCCCAAACCAGAGCACAGTATTCCAAGAAAGAGAATCATCAAAAGCAAATCAGGTTGGATGAAAGAAGACAAATTCGGCTTTACCTTCACGAATTCCACCATGGAAAAGGGGAGAAGGAAGATCAGTCCCCATTTCGTTATTTCGAGAGTCGAAAAAAGGTTATCGGTATCCTCAAGCTTATCGACGTACAACGTGTACATCCCCCACGAAATGGCCGCCAAAAGAATGAACAGATCTCCCAACATGCTGTAATTGAATTTCAAACCATTTGCAAAGACTATAAAAGCCACACCGAAGAACGAAATAAAAGACATCAAGTACAACAAAGATGAACTTCTACGTTTCCTTTGGATGTCTTGAATCATTATCGTGAATATCGGAACGGAACTTATAAGCAGGGAAGCTTGTGAAGGAGTGGTGAATTTAACGCCGGCATTTTCGAATATGAAGTACATGCTAACGCCCCAAAAACCGCCAAGAATGGCATTTTTTCTTTCTTTTTTCGAAAAACTTTCCCTTCTTCGAGAAGAACTCACGATCACTTCAAGTAACAATAGTGAGATCGAAAATCGAAGAACTGCCAAAGTTATAGGAGGAATCTCCTTCACGACCACTTTTGTGGCCACAAAGGAGATTCCCCAAAAGAACACCGTCATCAACGCAAATGAAAGTGCCAAATCAATCCTCACTTTCTCCTATCAGGCTCGTCAACGCATCGACGATATCGAAGGGGGGTATCAGTTGACCGTCTTCTCTTAAAACGGTCTGCATGGGAACTTGGCGTTTGTTTATCCTGCTGACCTCGTGAGCAAATTGTCCCATGTTCATTTCTGCGACGACAACACCGGAAACTTTGTTCAAAATCCTCTTAAGTGGTACTGACGGGAAAGGCCAAATGGTTATCGGTTTGAACATTCCAACCTTTATACCGTTAGCGCGTGCCAATTTCATAGCCCTGTAAGCACTTCTGGCCGTTATTCCGTACGCGATTATAACGTATTCGGCATCTTCCATCATGTAGGTATCGTAAATCAAAATATCATCGAGGTGAAGTTTTATCTTGTTTATGAAATGCTTCATCAACTGAGAAGCAAGTTCGGATTCTCCAACGGGAAATCCACTTTCATCGTGAAAGAGACCGGAAACGTGAAATCTGGATTTTCCCATCGAAACCAACGGTTGAATATCATCGTACAGTTCCGAATCTTCCAAAAATGGTTGATAAACCGTTTCGTTTTTCAATTCGTTGGGTTGAATTCTCTCAACAACTTCGAATTCCGCCGGAGAAGGAAGATAAAAGCTCTCTCTCATGTGGCCGAGAGTTTCATCCATCAAAAAGACAACCGGCGTTCTGTAAAGTTCAGCGAAGTTGAACGCCGTTACGATGTATCGATACACTTCTTCAACCGTGGATGGATACAGAGCTATAACCGCGTGATCACCATGAGTTCCCCATCTGGCTTGCATGATATCTCCTTGGGCGGGTTTGGTTGGAAGACCGGTACTTGGGCTACCCCGCTGAACATCCACGAAAACCGTCGGTGTTTCCGTCATAGACGCGTATCCAAAGGCTTCTTGCATAAGGCTGAATCCCGGACCACTGGTTGCGGTCATGGATTTCACACCGGCAAGAGAAGCTCCTATTATGGCTGCGGCGCTACCAAGTTCATCTTCCATTTGTATGAACGTTCCACCAACCTTTGGAAGTTCCCTCGACATCACTTCCGCAATATCCGTTGCCGGCGTTATAGGATATCCGGCAAAAAATCTACATCCAGCCACCAGCGCTCCCATCGCACAGGCTTCATCACCTTGCATTATCGTGAATTTCCTCTCATTCATTTTCTTTCACCACTTTTCTCGGTGTAACCTCTATGGCGAAGTCGGGACAAAGATTTACACACTGCATACATCCTATACACTTATCCATATCCGTTATTTTCGGTGCTTGTAATTCACCTTCAACTATCGTGTGGGTTGGGCATACCCAGTAACAAATACCACAGGATTTACACATATCGTAATCTATATCCACGTCAAAAAGTTTTTTTGCCATAAGCGCACCTCCTCATAAGGCTATTTTAACATCGAAAGGAACACTCCTGCAACCAAAGCGGAACCTATCACGCCGGCAACATTTGGACCCATCGCTTGCATCAAAATGAAATTGTGCGGATCCTCTTTTTGAGCAACCTGTTGAGCCACTCTGGCCGCATCGGGAACCGCTGAAACTCCGGCCGCTCCAATAAGAGGATTTATCTTGTTTTTCAAGAAAAGGTTTAAGAATTTAACGAAGAGCACTCCACCAGCTAAAGAGGCCGCAAAGGCTATGATACCAAGCAACAGCACTTTAAGAGTGCCAGGAGTCAAAAAGGTTTCAGCCTTTGTCGTTCCTCCCACCGAAATCATGAGCAAGATCTCCACGATGTCCAACAACGCGTGACCGGCGGTATCCGCCAACCTTTTCGTAAGGGGGATTTCGTTTAAAAGATTCCCCAGCATCAACATACCTATCAACGGAAGTGCTTTTGGGACCAATGTTCCAGCTATGAGAGTTGTGGCTATCGGGAATATGATCCTCTCTTTTTTTGAAACAACCCTCGCCTGTTTCATTCTTATTCGTCTTTCGGCTTTGGTCGTCAGCAATCTTTGAATGGGAGGCTCTATAAACGGAATAAGTGCGATGTAAGTGTAAGCGGCAACGGCAACCGTGCCCAATATGTCTGGTGCAAGATGAGAGGTGAGAAAAATAGAAGTTGGTCCATCGGCACCACCGATAATTCCTATCGAAGCCGCTTGAAATATGTTAAAGCCTATCATTCTCGCAACGATAAAGGCCGTCATGATGCCTATCTGAGCCGCCCCACCTATCAAAAACAAAATCGGACTCGCCAACACGAACGAAAAATCGGTGATGGCTCCTATTCCAAGGAATATCAAAGGAGGGTAAACGCCAGTGTACATTCCCTGTTGAATGTACCACATGATACCTCCGGAAATGTGCACGCCGTTAACAACACTTGGAGCCGCAAAAAGGCCAGAAGAAACCGCAGGAATGTTTGATATCATCATTCCAAACGCCAAGGGAATCAACAAAAGGGGTTCAGCGTGATACTTGTACGACATGTATATCATGAAGAGCGCGATGGCTATCATGATAAGATTTCCAACGGTGAAGGTGTAGATGGCGCTCGTTGAAAAAACGGTTTGAAGCGAGGCTAAGATGTTCACGAATTATCACCTCTTGATTTTAATATCTGCATTTTTTCATGAAAAACGGCACACGTTAAGTGTGCGTGTGCCGTCTCATCCAAAGAACGTTTTAATCATTTTTCCTAGCTTCCACCACTGCTTGGGCTGCTGCCAATCTCGCTATTGGAACTCTGTAAGGAGAGCAACTCACATAGTCCAGGCCTATTTCGTTCACGATCTTTATCGAATCCGGATCTCCACCATGCTCTCCGCATATTCCCAGCTTTAATTTTGGTTTGACACTTCTTCCCTTTTCTTTTGCCATTCTCACGAGCTCACCTACACCATCTTTGTCCAACGTCTTAAATGGATCTACCTTTAAGATTCCTTTGTCCAAATAATCCTTCAGGAATTTACCGCTATCATCTCTACTGAATCCGAACGTCATCTGAGTGAGATCGTTCGTTCCAAACGAGAAGAAATCGGCTTCAGCCGCGATCTGATCCGCGGTTACGGCGGCACGTGGAACTTCTATCATTGTTCCAACAAGGTACTTTATATCGAGTCCGCTTTCTTTGATAAGCTCATCCGCAGTTTCAACTATTATTTTCTTGACGTATTTCAACTCGTTGACGTGGCCAACAAGTGGAACCATGATCTCTGGAATGACCTCCACGTTTTCTTCTTTTTTCAATTCTATGGCCGCGAGTATTATGGCTTTCGTTTGCATGATGGCGATTTCCGGATACGTGATGGCCAAACGGCAACCTCTGTGTCCCATCATCGGGTTGAATTCGTGAAGAGATTCGACTATTTCCTTAACCCTTTCAAAGCTAATCCCAAGATCCTTGGCAAGCTTCCTCTGAGCCTCTTCTTCTTTTGGAAGGAATTCATGAAGTGGCGGATCTATCAACCTTATGGTAACAGGCAATCCTTTCATCTCTCTGAAAAGACCTTTGAAATCTTCTTTTTGCATCGGTAACAGCTTTTCAAGAGCCTTCTCTCTTTGTTCTTTGGTTTCAGAAGCTATCATCTCACGGACCACCGGGATTCTCTCGTTATCGAAGAACATATGCTCTGTTCTGCAAAGGCCTATTCCTTCTGCTCCAAAAGCCCTTGCCACTTTGGCATCTCTTGGAATATCGGCATTGGTTCTGATACCCAATTTTCTTATCTCATCCGCCCATTCAAGAATTGTGGCGAGGTTTCCTTCCAAACCTTGGGGTTTTATGGATTTTATCTTTCCAAGGAAAACTTCACCGGTTGAACCGTCAATGGAAATCCAATCTCCCTCTTTAACGGTTAAATCACCAACGTGAAATTCTTTTTTATCTTCATCCACCTCTATGGCTTCACATCCAACAACGGCACATTTTCCCATTCCTCTTGCCACAACAGCCGCGTGCGAAGTTCTTCCACCTCTGGCCGTTAAAATTCCTTGAGCTGCGACCATACCGGCAACATCTTCAGGTGAAGTTTCGGGCCTAACCAACACAACCGGTTCTTTTTCTCCCAATTCTTCGGCCAATTTCGCTGAAAAAACAACTTTTCCCGACGCGGCTCCCGGTGAAGCCGGCAAACCTTTTGCTATCAATCTCTTCTCTTCGATGGCTTTTTTCTTTTCATCTGGAACGAACATGGGGTGAAGAAGTTGATCCACATGATCTGGTGTTACCCTCATGACGGCTTCTTCCTTTGTGATAAGACCTTCATTTACCATATCCACAGCGACTTTCACGGCAGCCATTGCCGTCCTCTTGGCCGATCTCGTTTGAAGCATGTACAATTTTCCTTTTTCGACCGTAAATTCAACGTCTTGCATGTCCCTGTAATGCTTTTCAAGGATATCGAATATCTTGAACAACTCGTTGTAAGCCTCTTCTGAAACCTTTTTCAATCCTTCAAGACTTTCCGGTGTTCTTATACCGGCAACGACGTCTTCACCTTGAGCATTTCTCAAGAATTCTCCATATCTCCTCTTCTCACCGGTGGAAGGATCTCTTGTGAAAGCAACACCAGTTCCACTGTCATCTCCCATGTTACCAAACACCATGGAAACAACGCTCACCGCTGTACCAAGCAAAGCGTCTTCCGGAATGTGATTGAGTCTTCTGTAATCAACGGCCCTCTTGTTCATCCAAGAACCGAACACCGCATCGATGGCTATCCACAACTGCTTGAGTGGATCCTGAGGAAATTCTTTTCCTTCTCTTTTGTAAAGCTCTTTGTATCGTTCCACTAATTCTTTAAGATCTTCAACGGTCATTTCGGTATCAAGCTCTATACCGCGTTTTGCTTTTATCGCTTCGATTTCCTGTTCGAATTTTTTGTGTTCTATGCCAAGAGCAACATCACCAAACATCTGAATGAAACGTCGATAGGCATCGTAAGCGAATCTTTCGTTGTTCGTGAGTTTTGCCAGCCCCAATACACTTTGATCGTTCAAACCCAAATTCAAAATGGTATCCATCATTCCTGGCATGGAAATGGCGGCACCGGATCTCACAGAAACTAAAAGTGGATTGTTAACGTCTCCAAATTTCTTACCAGTCACCTTTTCAAGTCTTCTCAAATGTTCTTCTACTTCTTCTTTCAAACCTTCGGGATATTTCTTCGAATGCTTGTAATAATAGTCACACACTTCCGCGCTTATCGTAAATCCTGGTGGAACAGGTATTCCAAGGTTCGTCATTTCCGCCAAATTGGCACCTTTTCCACCTAATATATCTTTCATTTTCGCGTTTCCTTCGGCTTTTCCTTCTCCGAAAAAGTACACGTATTTCTTCGACATTCTTACACCTCCCGTTTCAATGACGTTTCAAAAAAATAGTACCGCTCATTACTGAGCGGACAAGTGCTTTTTCGCTATTTCAACGTATGAGTTGAACATCTGTGGATCGGAAATGGCCATTTCCGAAAGCATTTTCCTGTTTATAGAAACGCCTGCCAAATTCAAACCGTGGATGAAATCACTGTATTTCAGTCCTGCATTTCTGGCCGCTATGTTTATTCTCGTTATCCATAGAGATCTCATGTCTCTCTTTTTAACTTTTCTTCCCTCGTAAGCGTATATTCCAGCTCGAGTGGTCGATTCTTTTGCAAGTCTGTACCTTTTACCCCTCGCTCCACGATAGCCTTTAGCGGCTTTAAGAACTTTATTATGTCTTCTTTTCTTAATGGTTCCTCTTTTAATTCTCATACTCAGATCACATCCTTCGTTAAATTCCTAAAGCTCTTCTTATCCTTCTTTTGTCGCCCGGTTTAAGTTCCGAACCAACATCGAGCCTTCTCTTACGTGAGCCACTCTTGTGATAATTCTTATGACTTCTATTGGCACAAGCGTGTAATATCTTGCCGTTCTTTGTGACTCTAAAACGTTTTGCAACGCTCTTGTTTGTTTTGACTTTGTTCTTCATTTTTTATCCTCCTCCTTGGCGGAAACCTTTTTCGGTCTCAAACTCATTCTCATATCTCTACCTTCAAGCACTGGCGGCGAATCAACTTCCGCTATATCTTGAAGATCTCGCGCTATGCGATCGAGAATTTCTCTTCCTTTATCCGTAAAAGCCATCTCTCGGCCCCTGAACATTATGGTTATTCTAACTTTGTTTCCACTTTTCAGAAATCTTTTAACATGAGATAATTTGGTTTGGTAGTCATGCTCGTCTATTTTGGGTCTGAATTTCATCTGTTTTAAAACGCTACCACTTACCTTGTTCTTCTTTTGTTTCTTACTCTGTTCGTACATGTATCTTCCAAAATCCATGATCTTACACACGGGAGGTTTCGAATTGGGGGAGACCAAAACCAAATCCAGTCCATATTCGCTCGCTTTTTTCAGCGCCTCATCTTTGCTGACGATTCCGAATTGAGTACCCTCTGGTCCTATCAACCTCACCGTTGAACTTCTAATTTCCTCGTTTTTTAACGGTCCCGTTTTTTTTATGTTTATCACTCCTCTACAAAAAAAATTGGATGGCATCGCCACCCTTTTCTTCACCGAAGAAATTCATTTTCCTTACAATATCGATAATCTTTAACCTCTTCCCCGAAGGTGGAGGTGAGAAGCGGTGGCTTCTACTTCATCTGGTGGGCCATGCAGGGTTCGAACCTGCGGCCTACTGATTAAGAGTCAGTTGCTCTACCAGCTGAGCTAATGGCCCCTTTTGCTGACGGTAATATTCTACAACAAAACATTTGTCATGTCAAGTTACTCACGTTGAGTACGAATAATAAAAAAGATAAGCCGTAACGAATGTCATCGAAAAAGGCATGAATGTTGAAAAGTGAATAATTAGTTTGGGTAAGATAATCCGAACAAACTAACTTCAGTCTTTCAAACACTTCTCAATGTCATTCCTGGCTACGACCCGTTGATAAGAGTCTTTGACCTTAACGTCATTGCGGGCTTGACCCGCAATCCCATTCTTTTGAAGGACGAGATCCTGAATCAAGTTCAGGATGACCTTCTTTTGAAATGAGAATGAGATCCCCGATCAGGGCCGGGACGACCTTCGGTTGGTACGGCGTGACAGAAAGAAAAGATCCAGGATGGCATCTTCAAAAAATTCCATTACCGCTTGAAAAGAGATTCATCTTTGTAAAGAACGAAAAAGATCATGTGCGCTTTATCATGATTCACCTTCTTCGTGGTATCATTATCACGACGTTTCGATTCGACTAACGCGAATTCACGATATCTTCATTTGAAGAAGGGAGACTTATGAAAAGAGAAGAAGACGTTGAGAACAAAATAGAAAGTGTAAGAAAATACATGTCTCAACGGGGAGCAAAAAGCGCCCTTATAGAAAGTATGGAAAACTTTTCCTGGATAACATCCGGCGGACGTTCTTACATAGCCTTGTCAGATACCAACGGAAGCGCGGCCGTCTTTATAACTTTCGACAAAGCCTACATCATATCCAAAAACATCGAAGCTGAGAGGCTGAAGAACGAAGAGATAACTTCAAATTTTCTTGTGATCGGATACCCATGGTACACGAAACTCGAGGACATGGTGGCGAAGATATCAGATGACAGCGAGATTTTGTACGAAGACGAACCTAATTTCAAGAATTTTCTCTTTCATTCGAGGCTCAAATTAAGCGATTTCGAACAAGAAAGATACAAAATAGTAGGTGTGAAAACCGCTCGAGCTTTGGAAAAAGCGATGAAAACTTTCTCTGAAACGATGACAGAAATCGAAGCGAAGGCAAAAATCGAAATGGAGCTTTCAAAAGAGGGATTGGAAACTTTACTGATCCTCGTCTTCGGTGATGAAAGCAGAAGCCTTTACCGTCATAACTTGCCAAGAAATGTGAAGATAGGAAAAAGATGCATAGCATCCGTGTGTGCCAGAATGTTTGGACTCGTGATCTCGACAACTCGAACCATCGAGTTCGAAAGGGACGAAAAATTCGAGTCCCAACACGAGCTTAACGCTCTCATTGACGCGGAGATAATAAATTCTTCATTTGAAAAATCGCTGATTTCACAGATCTTTTTCGACATAGAAAAGATCTACGAATCTCACGGTTATCCAGATGAATGGCATCTTCATCATCAAGGTGGCGTAACGGGATACAGAACCCGTGAATTCGTTGCCATTCCACATTTTCCATTTCAAATCGAAGACGGTATGGCTTTGGCTTGGAATCCCACCATCACCGGAACCAAATCGGAAGACACGTACGTGCGCACTTCCGATGGAATGGTGTTGTTGAGTTTTACAGAAGAAAGCGAATGGCCATATTTGGAATTTCACGTAAATGGAAAGACGTACAAACGTCCCGGGATTCTTAAGATTTAACCTGTTGAGCCATCTCATTTAAAGTTTCAAGGGTTTCTTCGAATGGAGCGGGCTCATCAACGGCTTGCTTTAAGAATTTCTCTATTTTGTCGTGAAATTCTATCGAACGATCTATTTTCGGATCCGTTCCCTTTTTGTAAGCCCCCACGCTTATCATATCCTTGACGGAATTGTACGTTGACATGAGATCTCTTAAGATCATGGCGCTTTCCACTGTTTCCTTATCGACAACCGAAGGCATAACCCTGCTGACGCTCTTCAGCACATCTATTGCGGGGTAATGATTGGCGTTCGCCAATTCACGCGTTAAAACTATATGGCCATCCAGTATTCCCCTGGCCGTATCACTCACAGGCTCGTTGATGTCGTCTCCTTCCACCAAAACGGTGTATATACCGGTTATGGAACCTTTTTCGGAATTGCCGGCTCTTTCCAATATCTTTGGAAAAAGAGCGAAAACGCTGGGAGTGTATCCTCGCGTGGCGGGTGGTTCACCGATAGCCAAACCAACTTCTCTTTGAGCAAGCGCGAATCGCGTGAGAGAATCAACCATGAGAAGCACATCTTTTCCTTGATCTCTGAAATACTCGGCTATGGCCGTGGCGGTGAATATGGCTTTCACACGCACAAGCGCCGGTTTGTCACTTGTCGCAACTACCACCACCGATCTTTTTATACCGCTTCTCAAATCCCTTTCAATAAACTCCCTTACCTCTCTTCCGCGTTCTCCCACCAAACATATGACGTTCACATCTGATTTGGCATTTCTCGCGATCATCCCCATCAACGTTGATTTCCCGACTCCGCTTCCCGAGAATATACCTATTCTCTGACCCTTACCTATGGTCAAGAAAGCGTCTATAGCTCTCACTCCCACTGGTAACGGCGTCTTTATCATCTTTCTCTTGATGGGATTTGGAGGTGAGGCATTCAAAGGATAAAATTTGTACGCTGGCAAAGGTTTATCATCCAAGGGATTACCGAGACCGTCTATTACCCTTCCCAGCACATTTGAGCCAACCGGTACGGAAAGTTTTTCTCCAGTTGCCCTTATCGGCGCTCCTATCGAAAGTCCTTCCGTTTCGCTCAACGGCATCAACACAACTTTGTTTTCTTTGAATCCAACTATTTCGGCGAGCACTTTGGAATTCGTTGAATCTATCTCGCAAAGTTCCCCCAACGGGGCGTTTGGGCCGATTGATTCGATCGTCAAACCCACCACCTTGTCGACACGCCCCATCACACTCCACAAGGCACCCTCTTCCAATTGTCTTTTAACTCTAACCAAAATCTCGTTAATTTCCATCTTCATAACGTTTCACTCAATCTTCCACATGAATATCAACCACTTCGTCATCGCTTTCAACGTGAAAACCGCTTTCCTTCATCTCGTCAAAATCGAGATCCATTCCCTTTAAAGTGGCGAAATGTTTTAAAAAACCTTTTGCCATTCCCAAAGGTATGGAAACGTTCACCTTTTCCCCTTTTTCGTTTTTCGGCGTAACATGAATGACGAGTTTCGATCTCCTTCTTCTTGTCTTCTTTTGATTCTCAGTCTCTTCCCCGTTCAACGCTTCCACAAGTTCAACTCCTTCTTGCGGCGTTACGATCCCGTCTTTTACCATTTTCATGATGTGCAAAAGAGAATCCCTATCCATAATGTCCACCTCCTAAACTTCTCTCATTCCAGGAACCAGGTACATCAAAAGCGAACTTACCGCCACCATCATCCCGAGTGTGAAGAAGATCACCTTGTTCGTCAAAAAGGCGGATATTCCTCCCACAAGGGCCAACGAAACTGGTTGTAAAACCGTACCAAACGTCGTGAGAACGCTGAAAACCCTTCCGCGTTTTTCATCTGGCACGATTCTTTGTAATATGACCATGAAAAGCACGTTCGGAACCGATATTGCCAATCCTATAAAAAATGCCAGTATCAAAAAGATAACGAGTGTGGGAGACACTCCCATAAACGAAAAAAGTACTCCTGCTGCAAGCATACTTAAAATCACGATGTTGTGTTTCCTTTTCAATTCCGGAAGCAAGGAAAGCAACCCCGCTCCTATTATCATTCCAGTTGCAAAAGCGCTCACAACGTAACCGAGTTCCAAAGCACCTAAACCGTATATCGTCTTGACCTGTTTGGCCACAAGGATATCGATGGGAGCGAAGGCGAAATTCATGAAAGATGCTATGATCATCGTCCAAAATATCAACTTCTCTTTATACGTGAACTTCAAACCATCTTTGAAATCTCCCAAAAATGATTTGAGCTTTTCCGACTTCCTGAACTTCTGTCTGAAATTTATGAACAGTTCCGTGAACGCCGATATGAGAAAAGAGACGCCGTTGATAGCGAAAACAAAGGATGTTCCCAAAAAGCCGACGAGCACGCCTCCAAGTGCCGGCCCTATTACTTGGGTGAATTGCATACCTCCTTGAAACAACCCGTTGGCACGGGTAAGACGTTCATCTGGAACCATGTTTGGAATGCTCGCCTGTAGGGCTGGTCTGAAAAATGCGGCTCCCAGTCCCATAAGCGCCGATATGGTGTACACCCAAAACAAAGTGAGCTCACCTCTAAACGCCAAATACGCCATCCAAAGTATCAGACCCCCTCTTATGGAATCCGAAAGTACCACTATCAATTTCCTTTTTATCCTATCGACGAGAACGCCGGCAAAGGGTCCCACTACAGCAACTGGTAGCATGTTGAAGGCGAACATCCATCCTATGATCACTCCGGAACGATTGGATGGAAATTTTTGCATTATCCACCACATCAAGGCTATGTATTGAACGGAATTCCCCATCGCCGAAACCATTTGCCCGAACCATAAAAGCACGTAATCCTTGTTGAAAAGTTTAGATGGAATCCTTTCTTCGTTCATGGTATCCTGATTTGACATCTTCTCATCCTTCAATCCGTACTCAGTCTTGCCAAAAATTCATTCTGCGCCTTTTTTTGAAGAGCAATTGAAGCCCCACGGCTATACAATAAGAAGCTATAAAAGCCATAACAGTTTGCCCAGCGGATAGGCTTAAAACGAAAATTTTCACGAAAAGAAATAGAGAAAAGAGAATTCCTCCAATCCCTATCAAATTGCCTTTGAACACCTCTCTTGCACCCTCAATTCCAAAAAGAATGGCAAAAAATACTCCTATCACCAGCGCAAAAGTTACGTTCATCACGCCGAATACAGACAGAAAACTTAAAATTCCTATGGATATCAAAAAAACGGAAAAAGCCTTCATATTTCCTCCTCCTCACTTAAAAACTCTTCAAATTCACATTTTTACCATCACTTTAATGATATCATGTGGTATCTTTTGTTTTCGTTGTATTGGAACGCCCTTGAATTCAATTTCCATTACCTTTCAATTCCTTCAACATGAAAATGGCTTCATTTGCGCTTATTTGTCCATTCTTAAGCTTTTCCAATATCTCCCTTTCATCTGTCATTTCATCTTCCACATCGTCGTATCCAAGTGCTCTAACTATCTCGTTTAATTTATTTCTCGCGGTTGGATAAGAGATTCCAAGTTCCTTTTGAACCTCACTCAAATTTCCACGATGTTTCAAAAAAACCTTGACAAAATTCATTTGCTCACTTGTGAGTTCAAACAACTCATCCAGTTCAAATCTTCCGCTAACGGTCGTGCCACAAGCTGGACATTTCAAAGTTACAACATCCATTTTACGCCCACAGGCTGGACATCTACTTACAATTGCCATTTTTCTCATCTTCACCACCCAAACAGAATTCACATCATGTTCTATTCCGATATTTAATATTTTTATCTTAAAATCAATTTTATTCAATTCTAAATCAAAAAAATTGATTTGTCAAGTCAAAAAAGTGAAAATAATTATTTTGTTATAAAAAAACAATTATCATCATGATCGGATTATTTTGGTTTGAATCGAAACATAGGTTATAATTCTCAAGATTTTTGAAGAAACAAGAGGTGAAAAATGGAGAAGAGACGAATGCCACCTTTGAAAATTGGAGAGTTCACGGCAACCATCCCCATAATTCAAGGTGGAATGAGTGTGGGAGTATCTCTTTCTGGCTTGGCATCTGCAGTTGCCAACGAAGGAGGCATAGGCGTTATAGGCGCAGCGGGTATAGGAATGTTCGAAGAAGATTTTGAAACGAACTTCAAAGAGGCCAACAGAAGGGCGTTGAAAAAAGAGATAAGAAAAGCGAAAGAAAAAACGAATGGCCTCATAGGAGTGAACATCCTGATGGCTTTGACCGACGCCGATGGCCTGATAAAAGTTGCCACTCAAGAAA
>CAZCZS010000032.1:0-18295 GCA_964503355.1 uncultured Mesoaciditoga sp. | reverse complement strand
GAAATTCATGACGCCGTTGGCCAACACCAACGAAGATAAGATCACGACGACGAACATCATCGCATACAACTTTTTCATACGAATTCCTCCTTCATTCCTTGAGTAAGGAAAGTTTTCTAACGTGGGAAACTTCCTCACGTATTATTTTGGAAAGTATCTCTTTCGATCTTTTTTCACGAACCAGATCGTACAGTTCTTCGTAGAAGATGACGGTTTCCTTTTCGATGGAGATGGCGAAATCGAGTATCTCGTTCAAAGACATGTTTTCCGTCTTTTCGATCATTTCTTGAAGATTTGGGAATATCCTGTTTTCCACGACGCTCCTGATGTACTTCGAAGCTTCTTCCCAAAAGATGGGATCCGTTTCTTCAACCAATCCCTTTGAGATTTCTTTAAAAGTTTTGGCGTGTTCCCTTTCTTGTGAAGCGAGATAGGAAAAGAATTCCTTTTTTTTCGGATCTGAAAATTTTTCGGAAAGATGCGTGTAAAATTTTTCTCCATCTTCTTCTATTTTCAACGACATCTCAAGAAGTTCATCGGCGGAATAAAGGTAATCTCTCATTTTTCTTCCTCCTTATCTTCTGATTTCATGTACTCGTGAAGTGGGAAAGTCGCCTTTTCTGAGTTATCAACCATTTTTTTCAACTTGAGCGCATGCTTTTTCTCTATTCCCACGCTCACCGCCCCCACGAATTTTCCGTTTTCCACAACCACCTTTTTGTAAAATCCACGCTTTGTATCTCCCAGTGAAGAAAAGGCCAACTTTCCACTATCAGGATCCGTTTTCCCCACGGAAAGTAATTCGATGCCCGCCACCTTTAGGGTATTTGACATCACGCTTCCTTCGTATTTTCCCGCATTTGAAGAAAGAACTTTTGCCAACACTCTGGCTTGTTCCACGGCTGGGGGAACTATTCCGTAAACTCTCTTTCTATGCTGACAGACATCCCCTATTGCGTACACGTTTTTCACGTTTGTTCTCAATTGATCGTCTACGACTATTCCCCTTTCGACATTTACGCCTGCTTTTTTTGCGATTTCCGCATTTGCCCTTACACCCGTTGAAAAGATGACCACATCTGCTTTTATGAAACTTTTATCGGAAAATTCCACTCCTTCCACTTTTTCGTTTCCAACTATCTTGGAGGTAACCTTGCCCAAAAGAAGCTCAAGGTGGTATTTTTCTTTCAACATCTCCTTCAACACGAAAGCCCCAGGCTTATCCAATTGACGCGGTAACAAATAGGGAAAGAATTCAACGACAGAAACGTTTTCTTCTCCCGCTCTGTTTAAAGCCGCTGCCATCTCTATTCCGAGAACTCCTCCACCTATTATGACGAATTTTTTCGATTTGGCGTAATGCTCTTTAACCTTTTCAACGTCCTCATAGCTTCTCAACGTGTAGACGTTCTTCAGATCTCTGCCTGGCACGTCTGGCAGAAAAGGTTTGGCTCCATTTGCAAACACGAATACATCGTATTTCATAGTTCGACGTGAAGTTCGAACTTGAGCGTTTTTTGGATCTAAATCCAAAACTGCTTCCGAAAGGTGTAACTTTACGCCATGATCTTCATACCACTTTTCATCGTAGGGAGTTATGTCTTGAATGGTGGCTTCATTTGCCAAAACTTCTATGAGACGGGGTCTCCAGTAAAAAGGTCGAGGTTCATCGCTGAACACATCTATTTCCGCTTCTATTGAGGTTTTTTTCAATTCCTTTACCAACGTTAAAGTGCTTATACCGTTTCCGGCGATTACGATATGCATATTTTCACCTTCTTTTTCTTCTTTGTTCTATTTTACCATTAAATGACACTTTGAATTCTACTTCTATGCGCGCAACAGAAGTTTGATATTTCTTATGTTATAATCACACGGGTGATGAAGTTGGGAAAAGTTAAACTCCCTGAGCTGGTTGATCTGGTATGTGTGATATTCGGAAGTGGATTACAATATAGATTGAAAAACGTTTTGGATCTGCTCGTTCCAGAATTTGGAAAGGTGGATTACGTGTCCAAGCCGTTGGACTTTTCTTCTTTCACTTCCTATTACAACGCGGAAATGGGAGAAGGATTGGAAGCGAGGATAGTCAGCTTTGAGCCGTTGATCCATCCGTTCGAACTTGCCGACGCGAAGGTGTTTACGAATTCTGTGGAAAGTAAGCTTTCCAAGCACGGCAAACGAACGGTAAATATAGATGCCGGCTACGTTCATCATAGTCAATTCGTTCTCGCCTCCACAAAACAATGGGGAAATCGTATCTACCTTAAACACGGAATATACGCGGAGGTTACACTGCTTTTTCTTAAAGGCCACTTTCGCTCATGGGAGATGACGTATCCCAACTACAGAACCAGCGAATACATCGAAGAATTGGAAAAAGTTCGAGATTTGTACATGAAGAAAAAGAGGAATTTGATGTGAAGATATTCATGAGCGTGTTGGGCTGCCCGAAAAACGAGGCAGATTCTTCTGTAGTGGCCGCTTTACTTAAAAAAAGAGGGCACGTTATCGTTGATTCACCATCACAGGCGGACGCCGTGGTGGTGAACACGTGTGGTTTTATAGAAGCCGCAAAGGAAGAGTCCATAAATGAGATTTTTGAATCCTTGAAGTACGTCAAAAAGGTTGTCGTTCATGGCTGCTTGGTTCAAAGGTACTTTAAAGAATTAAGAAATGAGATACCCGAAGTCTCGTCCTTTTTGGGAGTTGTTAAGCCTGAAAAAGTGGTTGAAGCTTTGGAAAAACCGTTTGATTTGGTAACACGGCCAACTCCAACTTACGAGTTTTCATCAAGACTTTTGGACGAAAAACCTTTTGTTTACCTTAAAGTTGGAGATGGATGTAACAGAAAGTGCGCTTTTTGTGCCATTCCCTCATTCAAAGGACCGTTGAAAAACAGGAAAATCGCCGATGTGGTTGAAGAGGCAAAATTCCTCATTTCAATGGGGAAAAAAGAGATTGTGCTCGTTTCGCAAGATCTGACTCAATACGAAGATGGGGATAAAAAACTTGTAGATCTACTGAAAGAATTGGACGAGATCGAAGGAGATTTTTGGATAAGATTGCTCTATCTCTATCCCGATGGGATGGATGATGAACTCGTCGGGTACGTGAAAAATTCAAAACACGTTCTTCATTATTTTGATATTCCCATCCAACACGCTTCTGAAAGAGTTTTGAAATCCATGAACAGAAATTCAGATGTAAAAGCGTTGAGAAGAAAATTCGAGTTCATACGTGCGATGATCGATGATGTCATCTTGCGCACTACGGTCATGGTTGGATTTCCAGGCGAAAGCGAAGAAGATTTCGAAGAGCTGATGAAATTCGTTGAGGATATTCGCTTCGATAGATTGGGAGCTTTCACGTACTCAGATGAGGAAGGAACCATCGCGTATCGCTTAAAGGATAAAGTTCCATTTGGTATTTCTCAAAAACGTTACGATGAATTGATGGAGCTTCAAAGAGATGTGAGTTTGGAAAGAAACAAGACTCATGTGGGTAAGAGATTCAAGGTGCTCGTTGAAGGAAAAGAAGGTCCGATGTACTATGGAAGAACGTACATGGATGCTCCGGAAATAGATGGGTACGTTCACTTTTCTTCAAAGGGAGCCCTGAAGATCGGTGAATTCGTCGATGTTGAGATCACGGACTGCGAATTCTACGATCTAGAAGGAGTGTGCGTATGAAAGTTACCTTGGCGACGAGGGTGACATTCGTAAGAGTTTTACTCGTCGTTCCATTCATGTATGCGGCCTTGGGTAAAGGAAAGGCGATGGCTGCGGCAGCGTTGTTGCTATTCGTGGCCGCTTCTTTGACGGATTACCTTGATGGAAAGCTGGCGCGCAGCATGAATGAAGTGACAACGCTGGGAAAATTCGTGGATCAACTTGCGGATAAAGTTCTGATAGACGCGGCCCTTCTCGTTTTTTTACAACGAGGTGAGGTTGGAAGTTGGTTCGTTATAACGATCATCACCAGAGACATAGCCGTCAGTGGATTGAGAATGTTGGCCGCTTCTAATTCCAAAGTTATAGCGGCAAATTGGTGGGGAAAGTTGAAAACGGTTTCGCAGATGACGTTCGTGATTTTCATGCTCTTTTACAATTTCAATCCCTTTTTTGGAGAAGGATTGAACGTTTTTCTCATGTGGACGACGTTGATTTTGACGGTATGGTCTGGAATTTATTACTTCGTCCAAAATTCGGAGGTTTTGGAAGAATGAGAACTTTCATGGCGATAAAAACCCCATTTGAAGTTTCCCAAGAGATATCGAAAATCCAAGAAAAACTGAAAAAAGAAGGTTTTTACGGAAGTTGGCCTGTTGCTTCCAACATTCATATGACGCTCTTTTTCTTTGGGGAAATTTCTTCTCAGAAAGCAAAGAAGATTTCCACGTTGATGGATGACGTGGTGAAAAATTTTGCGCCTTTTTCGTTGGAAATAAACAAGATAGGTGTTTTTCCACCACACGGTCTTCCAAGAGTTGTATGGATAGGATGTGAGAAGGACAAAGAAATTCAAAAACTGTACACGAATTTGAACGTTTCTTTGAAATCCGTAGGTTTCGAGTTCGATGAGCGTTTTACCCCTCACGTCACTGCGGGTAGAATAAAAGGGGTTCCGAAAAAGTGGCGTGAGAAGATCTTTGACATCGAATTCAAGCCGGTGAAATTCGAGTGCGACACGGTTGAGCTGCTTTCTTCTAAGTTAACACCTAAAGGTGCCGTGTACACGCTCGTTCATCGAAGTGAGCTGGGAGGTTTGAAAAGATGAAAGAGGAAAAAAGTGCAAATAAAGAAAAAGCGCTGGAAAGCGCTATAAAACAAATTGAAAGGGATTTTGGCAAAGGATCCATAATGATCCTCGGCGAAGATCAAGTTGTGAAAAACGTGGAAGTGATACCTTCTGGTTCTTTAGCCTTGGATATAGCCTTGGGAGTTGGAGGATATCCGAGAGGAAGGGTGATAGAGATATACGGCCCCGAATCCAGCGGTAAAACCACCCTTACGTTGCACGCGTTGGCCGAAGCGCAGAAATTGGGCGGAGTCGTCGCGTTTATCGATGCGGAGCACGCTCTGGATATAGTTTACGCCAAGAATCTTGGAGTCGATGTGAATCACATGCTTATATCTCAACCAGATAGTGGTGAACAGGCGCTGGAAATAGTAGATACGCTTGTGAGATCTAACGCCGTCGATATGGTGGTTATCGATTCCGTGGCCGCTTTGGTTCCCAGAGCGGAGATAGAAGGAGCTATGGGAGATGCACAAATGGGACTTCAGGCAAGGCTCATGTCGCAAGCTTTGAGAAAATTGACGGCGAGTGTGAGCAAATCGAAAACAACGGTGATATTCACAAACCAAATAAGAATGAAGATAGGTGTTATGTTTGGAAATCCGGAAACGACCACCGGTGGAAACGCGTTGAAATTTTACGCTACCATAAGATTAGATATAAGGAGAAGGACCCCCATAAAAGAAGGAGACAAGATAATAGGAAACGAAACCCAAGTCAAAGTCGTGAAAAACAAGGTGGCTCCCCCCTTCAGAGAGGCAAAATTCGACATAATTTACGGTAAGGGCATAGTGAGGGAAAACGAACTGATAGAGTTGGGAATAAACGATGAGTTGATATCGAAACGTGGATCGTGGCTAAGCTACATTCAAGAAGACGGAGAAGAGATAAGTTTAGGCCAAGGAAAAAGTAAAGCCGTCCAATATCTTCATGAAAATCCCGAACTTGCGAAAGAGATAGAAAAAAGAATTCGTAAAGCTCATGGCCTTTTGAAAGAGGAAGGCGAAGAGAAAAAAGAAGAAAATGGAAAGCAAGCAGAAGAATCCTGATTTTGTACGAGCGCGGAATTACGCTCTAAGGCTTTTAAAGGTAAGACTTCGTTCGAAAGAAGAGCTCAAGGAAAGGTTAAGAAAGAAAGGTTATTCGTCTCAAACGATAGAAAAGGTAATTCGCGAACTTGAGAACTCCAAATTGATCGATGATAGAAGATTTGCGCATTTTTTCGTGTCAGATCAACTTGAATTTCATATCAAGGGTCCAAGATACGTGAGATACAAATTGAAAATGTTTGGAGTTGAAGATTCCGTCATTGAGGAAGCCGTGAGGGAGATTTACGAAGAAGCGGATCTCAAGGAGATCTTTTATCGTTTTGTGAGAGGTCATCGTTTCAAAAGCCAAAAAGAGATTTCCGAAATGCTGATAAGAAGAGGTTTTGATTCGCAGATGGTGCATAAAACCTTGCTTGCGATCTACGATGAATGGAGGTGTGAAGATGAATCAGGAAATGATGCTCATTTTGATATTCGTTCCGATAGTCATCCTGGCAGTGATATTGGGTTATCACCTCGGGAAGACAAAGGAACTAAAGGAACAAAAAAGAGCTAAAGAAAGTGCCAATGATATACTTAAGAACGCCGAGCAGAACGCTCAAAAGATAAAGAAAGAGATGATCTTGGAAGCGAAACAAGAAATTTCTTCCATGAGAAGCGATTTCAACAGGGAGATGCAAAAACAACGAAATGAGCTCAGGCAATTCGAAGAAAGACTGAACAAACGTGAGGAAGCCTTTAACAAGAAGGAAGAGAATTTCGCCAAAAAAGAGGAGAAATTGGAAGAGATGAAAGAGCTTCTTTCAAGAAAGGAAGAAGAGATCGAGGAAACTTTAAAAAGAGAAAAAGAGAAATTGCACGAGATATCCGGACTGAGCCCAAGCGAAGCAAGAGAAATAGTGTTGAAGACCACAGAAGATGAAATGGAAAAAACCTTGGCGAAGATGTACACTCAAATAAAGGAAAAGTACGAAGAAGAAGCCGAAGAAAACGCAAAATGGGTTATGGCGACGGCTATACAACGCTACGCCAGCGGCTATATAAACGAAGTGGCCGTTTCTTCCGTTGAGCTGCCAAACGATGATATGAAGGGAAGGATCATCGGAAGGGAAGGAAGGAACATACGCGCCTTTGAAAATCTCACCGGCGTTGATCTCATAATAGATGACACACCGGAAACCGTTGTCCTTTCTTCGTTTAACCCTTTGAGAAGGGAAATAGCGCGTTTGACTTTGGAAAAATTGATAGCCGACGGAAGAATCCATCCAGCCATGATAGAGGAAATGTACGAAAAATCAAAGAAAGAAATAGAGAAATTGGTACGTGACGAAGGAAAAAACGCCATTCTGAAAGTTGGTATCTCAAGCATGCATCCCGAATTGTTAAAATTGCTTGGTAGATTGAAATTTCGTACGAGCTTTGGTCAAAATGTGCTTCATCATTCGATAGAAGTCGCGCAAATAGCGGCCATGATGGCTGAAGAGCTCGGATTAGATGTGGAAAGAGTCAAACGCGGTGCACTTTTACACGATATCGGCAAAGCGGTGGATCATGAAGTTCAAGGAACACACGCCATAATAGGCGGTGAGCTCGCGAGACGTTACCATGAAAAGGAGATAGTCGTTAACATGATTCAGGCTCATCATGAGGAAGTGCCTTTCGCGAGTCCGGAAGCCGTTTTGGTTGCCGCTGCTGACGCTATAAGCGCCGCGAGGCCTGGTGCGCGTCGAGAGAGTTTGGATATATACATGAAGAGACTTCAAAAGTTGGAAGAGATAGCCATGAGCCACAAATACGTCACAAAAGCTTACGCAATCCAAGCCGGACGTGAAATAAGGGTTATAGTGGAACCGGATAAAGTGGACGATGAACTTGCAGACAAGATGTCTTTTGATATAGCAAGAGAAATAGAAAAGACGATGGAATACCCGGGTCAACTGAAAGTTGTGGTCATAAGAGAAAAAAGAAGCATAGAGTATGCGAAATGAAGAATAAAGAGATAATAGCCGCCGTGTGGCAGGATACGTATCTCGAAGATATTCCGCAAGAATGCGAAACCGTCTTTTTGTTAGGCGCGACGATCTCGAACGTTCGAGATCGTGTGCGCCTTTTCAAATCGAAAGAAGTTTGGGTGGATATAGATTTTGTGGAAGGATTGGAAAAAAATAAAACCGGTGTGAGTTTTTTAAAAGATGTCGGTGCAGATGGAGTGATAACCACCAAACTTTCATTGGTTAAAGAGTGCGAAAAAGTTGGTATCCCGGTGATTTTGAGATTTTTCGCGTTGGATTCTCACGCGATAAGAAATGGTTTACACCACCTCAAACATGTTAAAAGAATAGAAGTTTTGCCGGCCGCCGTTCTTCCAAAACTAGTTGACACCTTTAAGAGTGTAAATCCGAATATTTTCATAATAGCCGCCGGTTTGATCTCCTCTGCCGAGGAGGTTAGGTTGCTCTTTAAAAGTGGTGTGGATGCGGTTTCCATTGGTGGAGAGATAAAAAAGGTTTGGAGAGAGTATCATAATTGAATCTTAATGAACTCTTCAAAGCCAGTATAAACTAAAGAAAAACCTTCTCTGTATACTTGTATTGAAATAAACGCCGAAGGGAAGGTGCTTGGATGGACAAGTTTAAGAGGGTAGTGGACAATCCAAGGGTGATATCTCAATTTGAACTTCTTAAGATGATGAAGATAAACAAAAAAGAGGCGAATAAAGAACTTGTACGTCGTTCGTTGGAAGGTTATGGAAATCAAATAAATCTTGAGAAGTGAACTTTCATGACAACCCCCTTGCTGGAGTTTAAGAATTTTTCCTTGAAAATCGGAGAAAAAAAGTTCATCGAAGATTTTTCTCTGAAAGTGGAAAAAGGTAACGTCGTGTTGATATATGGACCAAGGGATTCTGGAAAATCTGCCCTGTTGAGAAGCGTGGTTCATTTGAACGAAGAACTTTTTGAATCCATTAAGAGCGAAGGCTACATTTTTTTCAAAGGTAAAAATGTGGTCGAGCTCGACCGGAAAAAGTTGAGAAAGAAAATAGCCTACATAGACACTTCTTTTATAGAAAGTCTTTCCCCTTTGACTGTAAATCAAATAATAAAATTGGTTAAGGGTAACAACGTGGATCTCTATCATGACAACATGATAAAACTTTTAAAGGAATTGGAGATCCTCGATCTTTTGAAAAAAGGGGTCCACACGCGTGTTGGAGAACTGCATGGAAATGAGAGGGTGCTCTTTCTACTTTTCGTGGCTCTTTTGAGAGAACCAGAAGTGGTGGCTTTGGATTGTATAGTTGATCACTTAGATGATGATGCGGCTTTGAAAGTACAAAAAGTTGTGCTATCATTGAAGCAAAAGTACACGCTCATATTAGCCACAAGAAGGTTGCCCAACTTCCTTTCCATAGCGGATAAAGTCGTCGTTTTACAGAATGGAAAAGCCGCTTTTATCGGCAGTAAAAAAGAGATGATGCTCACCTTCAGCAAGGAGGAATGAGATGAGTATTTTAACCGTTACCCTTAACCCCGCCCTCGATCGTCTGATAGAAATCGATGATTTCAACATAGGGACCATACACAGGATATTCGATTCCACCAAAACCAAAGTGTCACCAGGAGGAAAGGGAATAAACGTGTCGTTGTATTTGGAACAACTCGGTATTCGTTCGACTGCGTTGGCCATTCTTGGTGGATTAACCGGAAGGATGCTTCAAGTTCGATTGAGAAGAGAATGCAACGATAGCATATCCACAAGTTTTTTATACGTTGAAGATGAAACGAGAGAGAATTTCACCATAGTGGATAAAAAGAAAAACACCATTACGAGCGTAAACCTTCCGGGTCCCATGGTGGATGCGAGACATTTCAACCTTTTCATGAAGAAGTACAAAGCGCTGCTTTCAAATACCACGATATGTGAGATAGGTGGCACAATTCCAGCAGGCATTCCTTTGGACATATACAAAGATATGGTGAAGATGGCAAAAGAAGCCGGAGCCATGACGATAGTCAACGCCCACGGCGAACCCTTAAAGTACGCTATCGAAAGTGTACCGGATATAGTCAAACCCGATATAAGAGGATCGAAAAAGGTGCTTGACAGGGAACTCAAAAGCATGCAAGACTACGTTCAATCCGCGAAAGAGTTGATCTCAAAAGGTATAAAAATGGTCGTGTACTCTTTTGAGATGAAAAACGATATAGTTGCGACAAAGGATTGGATCTACCTTTTCAAGATGAAAGGAGAAATAGAAAGCGTCAATTTGATGGGAACTGGTGATGCTTACATAGCCGGTTTGATTTACGGTATCGTTTCGGGAAAGGATTACTTTGAAAGTGCACGGTACGCGATGGCAGCGGCCGTGGCTGATGAATTAACGGAAGAAAAGAACATCGGAGGAATTGAAGGAATGGAAAAAGCGATGAATCTCATAGAGATGGAGCGTGTTTCCGAGTGAAAGTCGAGGACTTCATGGAAAGAGATGTTACGGCCGTTTTCGCCGATGAAACCGTTGAGGAATTCATTCACGCATGCGTGCGTCAATTCCGGAGTGGTTTGCCCGTCGTGGATGAAGAAATGCGCGTTATAGGTATAATGACCGAAAGAGACGTCATCCATGAAATAGTGCCTTCTTACATGGAAATGCTTCATTCCACTTCTTTCATTCCGGATACCAACATAACGAAAAATCGTCTTGAAGAGATAAAAGATAAACCCATTTCGGAATATATGCGAAAGGACGTTAACGTTTTGAAAACGACGGACACGCTTTTGAGCGCGGCAACGTTGGTGTTGAAACACGGTTACAGATTTCTTCCGGTGGTAGACGAAGAAGGACACCTCGCTGGAATAGTGACGCGTTCTTTGATCTTGGAGGCTCTTCTTTCGTGAGATATCACATTCATACTTTGGGGTGTAAATTCAACCAATACGAAAGTGCGAAGATGGATTTGGAACTCAAAGGAGCTGGACACGAAGCCGCAGATCCACAAAAAGCAGACGTTATAATAGTCAACAGTTGTGCGGTTACCAATGAAGCCGTTCGCAAATCTTTTCAATTGGCCCGTCATTTTAAGAAGATCAACGATAAAGCGAAATTGATCTTTACCGGTTGCGCCGTTCACGATAAAAGAGAAGTGAAAGGTTTTGATTTGGTTATAGGTAACGGGGAAAAGGTTAAGATAGCAAAACTCATAGACAAAGAAGGGTACTTGGTAGACAACTCTTACCACTTGAAAGATGAACTTGATTATTCCATAATCGGCATACCGAATCATACAAGGGCTTTTTTAAGCGTTGAAAACGGTTGTAACTGGGGATGCGCGTATTGTGCGATACCACAATTCAGAGGAACCCGAATTCGTTCAAAACCGTTGGATATGGTCGTTGAAGAAGCGACCAACATGATAGAAAACGGCGTTAAAGAACTTGTTATAACCGGTATAAACATAGCCCTTTACAACGATGGACAAAATGAGCTGTACGATCTCATAGCTTCTTTGATAAAGATAAGAGGAGATTTCAGAATAAGAATAGGTTCTATAGATCCGATAAATCTGTTGAAACTCGCGGAACTTTTCAATGAACCAAAATTGTGCAAACACGCGCATCTTTCTTTGCAAAGCGGTTGTGATGAAGTCTTGAAAAGAATGAAAAGACCTTACTCTCGCGATGATGTGAGAAGATGTGTTGAAACGTTGAGAAAGGGTGATGATCTCTTCGCCTTTTCCGTTGATGTCATAGCGGGTTTTCCGCAAGAAACGGAAAGTGAATTCGAACGGACTTACAAACTGTTGCAAGAGCTGCAAGTATCTAGGATTCACGCCTTTCCTTTTTCTCCTCGCCCTCACACTATGGCCGCGTCTATGCGAGGACAGATCGATAATCAAGTGAAAAAGGAAAGAGTAAGAAGGCTAAAAGAGTTGGATGAGAGGTTAAGAAGGCGCTTTTTGGAAAAGACCGAAAATGTGGAGAAAACGGTGTTAATCGAGAAAGTGAAAAACGGGATTGGCGAGGGTTTGGATGAATATTACGTGAGGCGTTTCTTCGAATACGAAGGTGAAGAAGGAGTGTTCGTCAAGATAAATGGGAAGGTGGTAACCCATGAAGGTGTACGCTAACGGAAAATGGAACGCAGAGGCGGTCGTAAGTGTTTACGACAGGGGTTTCATGTACGGCGAGGGAATCTACGAAAGCTTGAGAACTTACGATGGT
The DNA here is from genome assembly GCA_964503355.1 of uncultured Mesoaciditoga sp. Lineage (GTDB taxonomy): Bacteria > Thermotogota > Thermotogae > Mesoaciditogales > Mesoaciditogaceae > Mesoaciditoga. The sequence continues at coordinate 6,227 of CAZCZS010000032.1, read as the reverse complement.
CGAATATTTGCCCCTCGTCAGCACTATGAAAGATTGAGACGTTCAGCGGAGCTCATGGGTTTGACATGTAAGTTGAATTACCACCAACTTATGTCCATAATTCAAGAAGGACTTGAGGGAATTGAGAATGACGTAACCATTCGCGTGATGATAACGAGTGGTAATGGAAAGGATACGAATCTTTTCGTGTACATAATGGATTTACAAGCGCCAAATGAGGATCTTTACACTTACGGCGTGGATATAGGGATTTCACGTTTTAGAAAGATCCCCTCCTTTTGCATTCCCTCCAATCTTAAGAGTACCTCTCATGCTTATTTAAGACTCGCACGAAAAGAAAAAGGTGAATTCTACGAAATCATCTTTTTGAATCATGAAGGATTTGTGGCGGAGGGCACGATGAGCAACATATTTTTTGTTGAAAACGGCGTATTGGTTACCCCTTCGTTGGATTCCGATATCTTGGATGGAATTACGCGAAAAGTCGTCATAGAACTCGCATCTTCGCTTGGTATATCCGTTGAGGAAAGGCTTGTAAATGTCGATGAGCTTTTCAACTGTTCTGAGATATTTTTAACCAGAACAAGCGCGGGAATAATACCGGTTAGGCGTATAGAGACTAGAACTCTTTTTGAAAACGAGCCTTCCGGCTTAACTGTACTTCTCTCAGAGAATTTCAGGGCGTACATTCTCAACGAATCCAAATATTGGTAATTACAAGGTGAGGTTGATAGCTTTGAGAAGCATGACGGGTTATTCCAAGATATTGCAAAGCGTGAACGATATCTCTTACTCTTTGGAAATAAAGGGAGTGAATCATAGGTATTTGAACGTTTCCTTTTCAATTTCCTCTCTCTTTTCTTCTTTTGAAGTGAAAGCGTTACCGATAGTTCGTGAATATGTGAAAAGGGGAAGTGTTTCCATAAAAGCCGATATCCGTGGAGAATTCGAGTCTAATCTCGTAAAACCGGATATAGCGTTGGCAAAAGCGTATTACAAAGCGATGAATTCGATCAAGGAAGAGTTGGGGATTTCCACGGGTGAAATAAACGTTGGAGACATCCTCAACATAAGAGAACTTTTCAAAATGGAATTGGATGAAGAGCGAGAGAAAACGATATGGATTGGTTTTGAGGATACTTTGAGAAAAGCCCTTGACGAATACAATTCAACTCGTGAAATTGAGGGAAAGAAATTGTACGAATATCTTAAAGAGTATGTGGATGAGATGGAATCTTTGGTAAAATCTATGAAAGCGTATGAAGAGAGAAACAGAGAAAAATACGAGGAGATCATAAGGGAAAGATTGGAAAAATTTTCCACAGTTGAAGTGGATCGTGATAGACTAGAACAAGAAATAGTCATGATGATCCAGAGGGCAGATATAGGTGAAGAACTTTCAAGACTCGATGCGCATATTATTAGGGCGAGACAGTTGATGGAATCAAACGAAGCCGTTGGCGGTGAATTGGATTTTGTATTTCAAGAATTCGGCAGGGAAATGAACACGCTTTCAAACAAGTCGAAGATACCAGAAGTTTTGAATTTAGTCGTTAGGGGAAAAACTTTGATAAAGAAGCTCAGAGAGCAAGTCCAAAATATCGAATAAATTCAAAGTGGAGGGATAGGCATGTACGGACTTATAAACATAGGATTCGGAAACGTGGTAATAGGAGATAGGGTTATCGTCATAGTTAACCCTGAATCAGCTCCTCTTAAGAGGTTGAAGGATGGCGCAAAAGATGATAGAAAACTCATCGACGCCACTTACGGAAGAAAAACTCGATCCATCCTCATAACGGATAGCAACCATGTTATTTTAAGCGCCATACAGCCTGAAACTATAGCCCAAAGATTTCAAGAATCCTTCACCCAGATGGAGGAAGCTCTGAGAGTTATGGAATCAAAGATGAAAAACAGAAGTTGAGGAACGATATGGAAGGCATACTGTTCGTCATGAGCGGCCCATCCGGCGCCGGAAAAACGACCATAGTAAAAGGTGCTTTGAAAGAGTTGGAAGACGTCGAATTTTCCATTTCTTACACCACTCGGCCGAAACGTCGAGGTGAGATAGATGGAAAAGACTATTTTTTCATAAGTGAAGAAGAGTTCAAAGCGCTTAAAAAAAGGGGAGAGTTCTTGGAATGGCAAGAAGTACACGGCCATCTTTACGGTACTTCTAAACGTTACGTTCGCTCAAGAATGAAAAACGGGGTGAACGTTTTGTTGGATATAGATGTCAAGGGCGCCATGAGTGTGAAAAGGCAGATAAAAGAAGCGGTTTTCATATTCGTCGCGCCTCCCTCTTTTAAAGAACTCAAAGAGAGGTTGATAAAACGTCATACGGAAGGAAAAGCGGATCTCGAAAAGAGAATAGAAGATGCCAGATACGAACTCTCAATGATATCGGAATTCGATTATTTGATAGTCAATTATGATGTGAATCAATCCATAAAGCAGCTTGAATCTATAATAATAGCCGAGCAGATAAAAGTTTCTCGATGGGGAGAATTCGTTGGAAAGTACAAGTTCTACAAGAACGTGGAAAGGAGGAGAGACCGTGAAGGAGAAGATCTATGAGACCCTTATGAACAAATACGGCAACAAGTACGCCATAACCATGGCCGCGGCGAAGAGAGCCGAGAATTTGAACGAGCTTTCTCGACCTTTGATAAAGACAAAGGAGACCAATCTCGTTTCCATAGCTTTGGAGGAAATGGCAGAAGGATACGTCGAGATAAAGAATTTCGAAATGTTAAAAGCCCTGGTGGCGGATGTGAAAAAGGCTGAACGATGAGCAATTTGTTGGTGGGCGTCACCGGCGGAATAGCCGCCTACAAAACGCTTGAAGTTGTTAGCATTCTGCGTAAACGTGGAGAAAATATCAAAGTCATCATGACGAAGGAGGCGACTAAATTCGTTGCCCCCTTAACTTTTGCCGGTATTGGAAATTGTCCGGTTTATTTGGACGCTTTTGAAACGATTGAGGGTAAGATAATCCACACGACGATCTCTCAATGGGCCGATTTGCTTGTCATCTCACCATTGACGGCTAACACCGCTGCCAAACTTCATTTTGGAATGGCGGATGATCTGTTGACGATGACGTCGTTAGCCTTTAGCGGTCCGAAAATAGCGGTTCCCTCTATGAACGTGCGAATGTATGAAAACATTGTAACTGTTAGAAATATCAAGGCTCTAAGAGAAGAAGGCTGGGAGATAGTTGAACCCGCAAGCGGTCATTTGGCGGACGGGGAATACGGTAAAGGAAGATATCCTGACGTTGATGACGTGATCTTCGAGATATATAGAATGCTGACTCCACATGATTATGAAGGTGTAAAAGTGCTTGTAACAGCTGGTCCAACACGTGAAGCGATAGATCCGGTTCGCTACATCACGAATCGATCTTCCGGAAAGATGGGACACGAATTGGCGAAAGCGGCAAGATTGAGAAATGCCGATGTCAAGTTGATCTCCGGTCCTGCGAACATGAAACCGATACGAGGTGTGGAAAGAATAAACGTTGAGAACGCATCCGAGATGAAAGAGGCGGTGCTTGAAAATTTGGATTGGGCGGATGTCGTCGTGATGGCAGCGGCGGTGGCCGATTACAAACCAGCTCGAGTTTTATCCGAGAAGATGAAGAAAACAAACGATGAATTGGAACTGAAGCTGGTGAGAACACCTGACATCTTGAAAGAAATTTCCAAAAGACGTCGTCCTGAACAGTTCATAGTCGGTTTTGCAGCCGAAACTCAAAACCTGTTGAAAAATGCGATGAAGAAATTGCAAGATAAGCATTTGGACATGATCGTTGCCAACGACGTTTCACGAAAAGATATAGGCTTTGATTCTGAGTTCAACGAAGTGAAAATCATTTGCAAGGATGGAAAGGTTATACCATTGAAACGCAACGAAAAAAGTTTGATAGCCCACAACATTTTAGACATCGTAAAATCACATAGAGTTAAAATTTCTTAAATCTTTTTACTCGACAAATATGGTATGATTTAGATGACATACCCCCATGGGGGTAGTCGTATTTTATGGAGGTGAAACGTATGGCAGCGCTTCTTTCAGAAGAAGATAGAAAGTATCTTGTAGATTTGTTTGGAAAAGAATTGGAATCCGAGGTAAAGATCCTGTTTTTCAAAAGTGATAACAAAGATGAATGCCAGTATTGTGATATAACTCAACAAATGCTTGATGAGTTGGCGGAAACGAGCGAAAAGATAAACGTTGAAACTCATGATTTCAACAACGAAAGCGAATTGGTTGAAAAATATCGTGTGGAAATGGTGCCGGCCATCTTGATGCTTGATAAAGATGGTAACGACATGAGAATTAGATTTTACGGAGTGCCCTCCGGGTACGAATTTTCAACGTTGATAGAGGACGTTATAGCGGTTTCAAAGGGAGGAAAGGTGGATCTTTCTCCAAAAACACTTGAAATACTTGAAGAAGTCGATAGACCTTTGAAAATTCAAGTGTTCGTCACTCCAACTTGTCCTTATTGCCCGAGAGCGGTTGCGATGGCGCAGAAACTCGCCATGAAGTCGAAGTACATTCAGGGTGAAATGGTTGAAGCCAATGAATTCCCAGAGCTTTCGATGAAATACAACGTTTCTTCGGTTCCACATATAATAATCAACGAAGGAGCGGGAGAATTCGTTGGAGCTCTTCCAGAAGATGCATTTGTAGAACAAGTGATGAGCGTTGTAAAAGGAGTGTGAGCGGGTTATGCCTATGTTCAATCTTTCTGGATTGTCCAACGAAAACGTAGACAAAGATTACGATGTCATCGTTGTTGGAGCCGGACCGGGAGGATTGTCAGCCGCAATTTACGCAAGACGCGCCGGTTTGAAAACGCTTGTACTCGAAAGGGCCACCGAAGGTGGTCAGATCACGTTGACGAATGTGGTGGAAGATTATCCCGGCTTTTCTTCGATAAGCGGAGAAGAACTGGCGGAGAAATTTGCGGATCACGCTAGAGAATTTGGCGTTAAGTTTGCGAACGAAGAAGTCATGCAAATAGATCTTCAAGGCGATGTGAAGAAGGTAAAGACGGATTTAAACAACGAATACACCGCAAAAGTTGTAGTTGTGGCCACCGGTAGCAACCCGCGAAAGTTGGGAGTACCTGGTGAAGAAGAATTTACAAACAGAGGCGTTTCTTATTGTGCCGTTTGTGACGGTTCCTTTTTCAAAGGAAAAGAAGTCGTTGTGATAGGTGGAGGGGATAGCGCCGTTGAAGAGGGAATATACCTTTCCAAGATAGCCTCAAAAGTTCGCATAATTCATCGCAGGGATAAATTGAGAGCTCAAAAGATAATTCAAGATAGGGCGTTCAAGATTCCGAATATAGAATTCATTTGGGATACCGTCGTGACTGAAATAGGTGGAAAAGACTCGGTGGAATACGTCACGTTGAAAAACGTGAAAAGCGGTGAAACTTCCAAGCTGGAAACATCTGGAGTTTTCATATACGTGGGACTCGTTCCCAATTCGGAATTGGTGAAAGAAAACGTGAATGTGGATCAAAACGGATTCATCTTAACGGATGAACATATGGAAACGAATGTGAAAGGTGTTTACGCGGTTGGAGACGTTAGAAAAACGGTTTTGAGACAGGTTCTCACCGCTGCCGCGGATGGCGCGATAGCGGCGGTTGATTTGACGAAATATTTCGATTGAGGAGACAATTATTTGAAGCTGAAATTCACCAGATAAAGGCAAGTTAAAAAACTTGCCTTTATTTTTTACGGATTTATAAGTCAATGATTTTTTAACAGATACATATCTCTTTTCAAGCGATAAGGGATTTTTTGAAGATGCCATCCTGGATTTCTCTTTCTATTATAGCGTACCAACCGAAGGTCATCCTGAACATGATTCAGGATCTCGTTTTTGATTCAGAATCTCGTTTTTCAAAAGGACTGGATTCCGGGTCGCAGCCCGGAATGACGTTGAGGTCAAAGACTCTCATCAATAGGTCGTAGGCCGGAATGACGTTGAGGACAAAGACTCTCATCAATAAGTCATAGACCTGCATGATGAAAAAGTGAGTGGTGAAAAGTAAGAAGTAAGTAACTCACGTTGTGCGTGAGAGTAACGAAAAAAGGTTGGGATGTAACAAAGTTCATTGAAAACAGCGTGAATGTTGAAAAACTGACAACAGCTTGCGTAAAATAATTTGAACAAACTAACTTTAAGCCTTCAAATCT
>CAZCZS010000031.1:0-18465 GCA_964503355.1 uncultured Mesoaciditoga sp. | reverse complement strand
TCGGAGAACACCCATTTTATGAATTCCCATGCGGCTTTTCTGGTTTTGCAACTCTTAAACATAACCAAACCTTTCGTATCAGCATAAGTATAAACTGGTGAGTTGGCGGAATGATCATCCGGAACCAATGGAGGAGTAACGACTATATTTTTATAAACATTCGGGTAATGTTGTTTCACGTAAGGAATATGCCATGGACCTTCTACACTCCCTAAAACCGTTCCATTTTCCAAAGGATCTCGACCGTAATCGGTTGTTGCGTATCCTTTCTTAAACATCGTGTAGAAGAATGTGGCCACTTCTTTTCCGAATTTGTCATTTATAAACGTCATCTGTCTACTCACATCAAGATACGGTTTTCCATTACTCGCAGCATAGTAGTCCATGATGAAATCAAACCATCTATCCCACCATTTAGTTCCTCCAACTGGTCTGTAAGCATACCTTCTATGAGGTATTGTCACTTTTTCGGCAAGTTTATAGACATCTGAGTAGGTTCTTGGAGGAGCGTTAAATCCATTAGCCTCAAGTAGATCTTTTCTCCACCAAATCATCATGGGGTTAACGTATATGGGTATAACGTAGTAATGACCGTTATTTTCCCATCCTTTTATCACTTTTTCCATATGACGAGCTTTCAACAGCGCGTTGAAATCCGGGAAAGAGTCGAATGGAACGACAACGTTACTTTCGATCAACTCAGCAGCGAATCCGTTGAATATGTTCGTGCAGATATCAGGTTGACGATTTGAAGCTATGGCAGTAAGTATCGCTTCCTCTGAACTTCCAGTAGCCGGTATTTGCGACCATTTGATCTTGATGTTTGGATGAGTTTTCTCAAACATCGGAACCAGCGTCTTCCAGAAAAGGTTCTGGTTCGGGTTAGGAGCCGTCCACAACGTGATCGTCACAACTTTTGATAAGCCCACAATGCCCACGATGAGCATGATGGCCACCAAAAGCAGACCTACTCTCTTCATACTTCAATCCCCTCCTACTTTGAATTTAGGGTCAAATAGAACTGGCCCTCTTTATAAATTCGGTGAACAAAGAAATACGTGCGGGATAAACATCCTGATTGTACATGATATCCATAAGTCTCTTTAAAGCCAAAGAACCCATCTCTCGCATCGGTACCCTCAAAGTGGAAAGTGAGGGTTCAAAGCGTTCTCCTTTCTCTATTCCATCAAAGCCTATCACCGAAATATCTTCAGGTACTCTAAAATGCAATTCCTTCAACGTCTCAATTACTTTGATGGCAATGGAATCATTCGATGTGAATATGGCATCTGGCACTCCATAACCGTTTAGCATCTTTCTGATAAGAGGAATCATATCTTCCATGATCTCATCGTTGTACTCGTAAACTTTTGGCAGAAGATTGTTCCTTTCCATAGTGGCCATGTAACCATCGTATCTATCTTTAAAACCAAAATGATTCAAAAAACCGTGAATGTGAACTATCTTTTTTAAATTTTTCGATATAAGATACTTAACGGCATAACTCGCTCCATCGTAACCATTGCTCACAACACAATCAACCTTAACGGTGGGAATGTATTGATCTACCAAAACAACCGGCATATCTATACTTTTGAAAAACCTTACGTGCTCGGCTGTCGTATCTCCTCCTATTAAAAGTACTCCGTCAACACCTTTTAACTTTCTTTCATTCATATAATTTTCCATTTCAACTATCTCGATCAAACTTCGATTCAACTTTGCGGTATTTTGAACTCCTTTTATGACCATCGCATAAAACTCTTTGCTTTTAAGATCTAGAAATCTCATGATTCTCTTGCTTACCATTACAAATACGTGAGTCACATTTCGTTTGCTTGCCAAACGTTTTGCCCATGGATCTGTTTCAAAGTCGTATTTTCTCAACACCTTGAGAACTTTTTCACGAGTTTGTGGAGAAACGTTATCCACGTTGTTGAGCACCCTCGAAACGGTTGCCACCGAAACTTCCGCTCTTTTCGCTATTTCACGTATGTTCATCATCTATCCTCCTCGTACTGTAACCGGTTACATAATACCATCACCTTTGTCTCTTTGCAAACACAATTAAACACTAAATAATCCTATTTAAGGCAATTACATGTGAATATGAACTAAATTCTTTTTAATTCTTAGTGTATCTTCTTTTTTCTTAAAAAATCATACACACTTTATGAAAAACGTATTATAAATAAAAAATAACTTAACTTTTTAATGCGTAACAATTAATCAATTATGTAACCGATTTCATAAATGAACTAGAATTATGCTACGCTGATCATGGTAACCGATCAAGAGTCATTCTAAAATTAGGATATGAGGATATAGGAATGATTTCACGGCAAATACTTACTAAAGCTGGGGCGTAACGGGAGAATAAAATTTAAAAAATTTAAAAACTTTTTCTCCATGATATAATTCGACATGAGGTGATTCGAATGTTCAAAATAAGGTTGTACGGCGATCCAGTGCTAAGAAAAGTGGCAAAGGAAATAGATCCAAAATCTCTAAGTGAGGAATTCATAGAAGAGATGGGAAAAACCATGTACTTGGACGATGGAGTTGGATTGGCCGCTCCTCAAATAGGGATCAGTGAAAGATTTTTCCTTTACGATATCGGTGAAAGGCTTAACATAGTGGTAAATCCGCAAATTCTTGAAAGATCTTCCGAAATAGAGATGGGTGAAGAAGGATGCCTGAGCATTCCGGATATTTTTGAGGAAGTTCCGCGATCTGTGAAAATAAAGGTTAGATACTACGACAGGTTCGCTCATGAGCACGTGGAAGAGCTTCAAGGATACGAAGCTAGAGTTTTTCAGCACGAATTCGACCACCTGAACGGTAAGCTTTTCATAGATTACATAAGCCCGGTGAAAAAGAGACTGTTAAGGCAAAAACTAAACGACATAAAGAAGAAAAGCGCGGAGATTTTAAAGGAAATAGAAAGATCTACCGCTCGCAAATAACGAGCGGTTTTTCGTTGGATCTCGAGTGTTATATGCGTTATATGAAAAGCACTTTTAGGAGGTGCGCTCAATGAGAGTTTTGTTCTTAGGTTCCGCAAAATTTGCGATTGAAAGTCTGAAATATCTTTTAAACGAACACGAAATTTCCTTGATCGTAAGTCAACCCCCTCGACGTGCGGGAAGAAATAGAAAAATCAGACCGACTCCCGTTTCCCAATTTGCCAAGGAACACGGTTTGCCACTTCTGGAAACAGATGATGTGAATTCACAAGAAATTTTGAACAAGATAGAAGAGATAAAGCCAGACGTCGCCATAGTGATAGCATTCGGTCAACTGCTGAAAAAGGAATTGCTTTCAAGCGTGAAACTTGGTTTTTTCAACGTTCACGCTTCCATTCTTCCAAAATATCGAGGTGCCGCTCCCATTCAAAGGGCTTTGTTGGATGGAGTAAGTGAAACCGGAGTAACGCTTTTCAAAATAGATGAAGGCATGGACACGGGAGATGTGGCTTTGGTAGAAAAAACCAAAGTTGATCCTTTCGAATCTTTCGATACCCTCTACGAAAGATTGTCAAAGATGGGAGCTTCACTTGTTGAAAAATTCCTTTCGAATCCCAACATCCCTTTAACTCCTCAAAAAGGTGTACCGACAAAAGCTCCAAAGATATCCACGAACGAAACTTTTATCGATTGGAATCAACCAGCTGAAGCGATCGTCAACAAGATTCGAGCTTTTGATTCAACGCCAGGCGCTCGAGCTAAATTGAACGGAGAAGTGGTAAAGCTCTTTGGAGTAAAAGGAATTTCTATGACGAGTAAGGGAAAGCCTGGTCAGATAATCAGCATCAGGGGACACGCTCTCATTGCATGTGGGGAAGGCGGCGTAATGGTGGAGAAGATTCAATTTCCTTCGAAGAAGGTGATCACATTCGGTGATGCGGAGAACGGTCATAAGCTTTCTCGTGGCACTGTTTTTGATCCCTGTTGCTGAACTTGGACTCAACGTTCAAATAAATCAATCAATCACCTTTTCCAACTCATTTGGAAACGAAAATGCGCTTAAAAGACTTTCGCTTGAAAAAAATCTTTTCATTTCGCAAGAAATATCACTTCGCATGTGGGGAATGATAAATCCTTTTTTCTACGTTTTCGGAGAAATTCGCAACACCAATTTTGATAACTTCGTCTTGGAATACATACCATGGAATCTGAAATTCGGAACGCTCGACGCGGAAATGTCACCTCACTCGTCCATTTCGATAATAGGCATTTCTTCTCAAGATTTTTCTCTTGGTCAGATAAGAGGAAGCGAAAAGATTTTGAATTTCACCGTCACTCAATTGAATCAAAGTTTTTTACTTTCAAATGTGGCTTACGGTAGCGTTAAAGTCTATCTCAACGGTGTTTTACTTGAACCTTCTCAGTACATTTTGAACTATCAAAGCGGAATTTTGAGAATTCCAACGGCACTTCCATATGACGTTGTAACGATGGAATATCAGAGTTTAAAAAACACGTATCCAACGTACATTTTCACCACTCATACGAAATTCAACACGAAAGTCGGTGATGTCAATCTTGGATTCACGGCCGTTTCTTCCATTGCTTCACCGACCGATACAAACCAATATTTCGCATTCTCATCTTTCAAAAGCGGCGATATGGTTGTATCCAATTGGTTTGATTTCGAAAACGCTCCCACGTGTAAAATGAACCTTTTAAAACATCTCACGTTGTTTGGCATGAAATCGAAGGTAACTTTGAGCCTTACCGAAAAGAATTTCAGAGAACCTTTAGGACTTCCTCAGCGTGAGCAGATCGCATTCGATCTGTCTTCGCGCAATCGTGTCGGCAGTTTTAATTTCTTTTCAGATTTAGAAAAAATGAACATCTCCTTGAAAACCAAATTCGCAAATGCTTTTTTTGAGGTTGGAAGAAAAAGGAATCTCCTCCTTAGATTCTCATCGAAACACGTTTTTGCAGGCTTCAACGTTGAAAATGGAAAGATCAGTGCCTTTCAAGGAATATCAGAAGGGCCTTTTTCCGCTTTCTTTGAGCAAAATCCGTTTCTGTCAAAATACAACGCTCACATCCGTATTTCCACTCCAATTGAGTTTGAAGCGAGTGTGACTTCTGCGAATGTGGAGATGAGGCTTTCTAAGAAATTGAAAAACATCAGCGTTTCCTCACGATATCGCCTTTATCACGCAGAAGAAAAATTAGAGGGAGAATTTTATTTGACTCTGAAGGGAAATTCATCTCCATCTTCTGAATGGAGGATCACCGCTGGTTCAACGGGAGAAAAAGCCTATCTCGAATCTTTTGCCCGTTTTTCCACCACTTTAGGTGATTTTTCAACGACTTTCAGCGCTTCTCATTTGATTTTCACTTGGTCGAATGAAGAAACATCTATGGACGTGGAAATTCAAAAAGAACTCACCAAGGTGGATTTGAAATTCGAAAAAGAGTTCGACGCTTGGAAGGCCGTCATTCAATTCAGCGCTGGCATGTATGAGGGGGAAATAGGCGGCGCGGTTGAATTGAGGATATGGAGGAATGAATTTTGAAAAGATTGAAGATCGAAAAGATGGTTTACGGAGGCTACGGTTTGTCCCGTCTGGAAGGTATGACCTATTTGATAACGGGAGGTTACCCGCACGAAGAGGTGGAAGTGGAGACGATAAAGTGCAAAAAAGACGTGTGTTTTGCCGAAGTGAAAAGGGTTCTAACGCCGTCTAAGTGGAGAAGAAGTGTCAATTGCAAACACTTCGAAAAATGTGGTGGATGCGAATGGATGAACGTGACATATAAAAAACAGTTGGACTTCAAAAGAGAAATACTGGTAGAACAGATGAGAAGAATTGCAAAAAAAGAGATGAAAACGCCTTCTATAATTCCCACGCCTGAATTTCATTACAGAAACAAAGCTGAATTCGTCGTTCAAGATTCCAAATTGGGATTTTTCAAAAGAGGAACTCATCAATTCATACATGTAAATGAATGCATGATAGTGTCCAAAAAGATCAACGAGACCAAAACGAAAATTGAAAAGATGTTGAAAGCACATCCAAAATTCTCTTCAAAGCTGGATCATGTTGTCATAAAAGAAGGCGAAGGCCAAGTTATGGTTATATTCACTTCTACCAGTGAAATAACTCCTCCTTACATAGAAGGTATCGACAGCGTTGTGACTTTAAAAAGGAAAAATCGCTCTCACGTTGTGATAAGTGGAAAAGAGAAGGTACATCAAGGCAGAGAAAAAGTTGATATGAAAATCAACGGCGTTAAATATGCCATCCCTTCCAAGTCATTCTTTCAAGTGAACACAGAAGGAGCAAAGATCCTCGCGAAAGTGGTAAGAGATTACGCCGGATCGTCTCAAAAAGCTTTAGACCTTTACTGCGGTGTGGGTTTTTTCAGTCTTCAAATTCATGACAACTTCGAAAGCGTGATGGGAATAGAAAGTTCTCCCTCATCGGTAAAAGTGGCAAAATCCAACGCCGAACTCAACGGCTTTTCCAACGTCACCTTCCAAGTGAAAAAAGTTGAAGAATGGTATCCTCACGAAAAATTCGATGTGGTCATCTTGGATCCGCCTCGAAGTGGATTGAAAAAGAAGATGGTGGAAAAGGTGGTCACCATCGCATCCGAAAGGATCGTGTACGTTTCGTGCGATTCTTCAACCTTTGCGCGAGATACAAAGCATTTCGAAGAAATGGGATTCGTCCTAAAAGACCTAACGCTTGTGGATATGTTTCCCCAAACGCATCACTTCGAGATGGTATCTCTCCTTGAAAAGATCGAAAAGGGGAATTAAACGCCTTTCGTCACATGTGAAAGTAACGAAAAAGATCGGGATGCAACAAAAAATAGCATAAACAATATCATTCCGGCCTACGAGCCGGAATCTAAGATGAGATTCTGAATCAAAAACTAGATCCCGCATCAGGTCCGAGACGACCTTCGATCGATTCGGGAGGGTGAAGGAATTTTGGTTTTTTAAGAGTTTGTGACATTTGCTACGTTCTATGTAGTTCATTCCTTTCACCGTTGTTCTAAGGACGATGTACGACGCATAAGGTGTGTTAAATGAGCTTTTCTATGAATTTCGATACCTCTTTCACGACGTTTTGGCGATCCTGGGGAAATTCCACGAAATCGTATTTATCGCAATCTATTTTCAAAACGGGAGAGTTGAGATGCGAAACCCAGCGTTCGTAGAGATCGTTCAAACGCTCTAAATATTCCGAAGATATCATGTTTTCAAAATTCCTTCCCCTTTTTTTTACATGATTCATCAGCGTTGGAACAGACGCTCGCAAATACACAAAACCTTTCGGTTGTGGAAGATGATCTGAAAACGTTTTGAAAAGTGATTTGTAAGTTTGCCAATCCCTGGAAGAAATGTATCCCATTTCGTGAAGATTTCTCGCGAAAATTTCAACGTCTTCTTCTATAGTTCTATCTTCCAACGTCACTCCCTGAGAAGCGTTCACCCTTTTTAGAAAATCAAAACGCTTTATGAGGAAGAACAGTTGAGAATGGAAAGCCCATTTTTTCATATCCTCGTAAAAATCGGAAAGGTATGGATTTTCTTCCACTATTTCGTAGACGGGTGTGTACTTCTTCTCCCTTTGAAGTATCTCTATGAGGGTGGATTTTCCGGCTCCTATATTTCCGCAAATCCCTACTATCACAATTCAACACCACTCTCTCTAATCGCCTTCAAAATGAGTTCAAAATCTTCACGATTTTGAACGAAATCAACTTCGTCCGCATTTATCGTTATGAATTTTCCTTCGTAACGCTTGAAAAAATCATCGTAGGCTATCACAAGCGATGAAATGTACTCCTTGTCCATATTCCTTTCGAAAACCCTATCTCGCATCGCTATTCTCTTCATAAGAGTTTGCACGGAAGCCTTGAGGTATATTATCAGATCTGGCTTTGGAACTTTTGAATCCAAGATCTTGAAAACCTTATCGTACAACTTCATCTGCTCTCCGACGAGATTCATATTCGCGAATATTCTGTCCTTGTCAAACATGTAATCCGAAACGGCGTTTCTTTGAGCTTTCAAAATCTTCATCAGTTCACTTTGTTGGGAATATCTACTCAAAAGAAAGAAGAGCTGTGTTTGAAACGCCCATCTTTCCCTATCTTCGTAAAATTTCGCCAAAAATGGATTTTCTTCCACCACTTCTAAAAATGAAAAGAAATCGAACTCATCGCTTATCATGCGGGCCAGTGTCGTCTTTCCAACCCCTATCACACCTTCTACGCAAATGTACATGATGCGCCTCCATTCATTCTTCATCTACGACGGCCACCTGAACGTCCATAACGTTTGTGCCGGTTGGCCCCGTTATTATGAGATCCGAAAGCGTTTTGAAAAAATTGTAAGAATCATTCCTGTCAAGATAATCCATGTAATTCAAACCCAGCTGGAAGGACCTTTGCAAACTCGCCCCATCTACAATCGCACCGGCCGCGGGTGAACGACCATCCACTCCATCCGTTCCAAAGGAAAAAAACGTTATCTTCTTTCCGGAAATAATTGGCACCATCGCAAGGCTCATCTCTTGATTCCGCCCACCCATGCCTTTTCCCTTCACGGTAACGGTACTCTCGCCACCACTTACAAAGGCGACAGGGGGATTGAAATCGTTTTTTCTCGCGTACGCATCCGTGTACACGCCACCCAACACTTTTGCCACTTCACGCGCTTCACCCTGAATGGAAGAGCCAAGATAGACGCTTTTGTATCCTTGCCTTTCCAAAAGTGATTTAACGGCCAGACATGCGTCTCTGTTGGTAGCGATCAGAATGTGCTTCACCGCCTTTCTCGTGGGCTTATCGACTTTCGTTACAGCTCGTTCTAAAGATTTTGATATATCAACACCATACTTTTTCAACACTTTTAAAACCGTTGAGGGCTCGATCTCCGTGGGATAGGTTGGACCAGACGCAATGGTAGCTAGATCATCGCCGACTACATCAGACATCACTAAAGATATCATTTTGGCATGGGTGTAAGAGGGTAGCTTTCCACCTTTTACCTTTGATAATGATTTTCTTACAAGGTTCAATTCGTTTATCGTGGCGCCAGCTTTCATCAAAGAATCCGTTAGCTCCTTCATCTCGTCTAAACTCACCTTCGGAGATTCGAAAAGAGCAGATCCTCCGCCAGATATCATCACGATAACCAGATCATCTTCATTTGCAGACTTCAAGATCTTTATTGCCTTCTCGGCAGCTTTTACGCTATTCTCATCTGGAAGGGGATGACCACCTTTTACGTACTCAACGTTCGAATTTCTCAAATTTTCAACTTCTTCGTTGGTAACGACCACGCCTTTTTCCACTTCAAAAAGTTCCAATGCCGCTTTTGCCATCTTCAAACTGGACTTTCCAAAAGCTATGAGATAAACCTTTCCGGCCGGCTTTTTGACTTTTTTCAAGTGTTCAAGGGCTTTTTCATAAGGATCTACCGCCTTTAAAATGGTTGAAATGAGTTTCTCGATCAATTTCTTGTTTTTCGATTTTTCAGACATCTTCATCTCTCCAATTGCCTTTTCTTTAATTCTATCATTTTTCAGGGATGAGGCGTAGAGCATTCAAAATGTTGAAATTTATATTTCTTTTAGTTTCTTTTAGTTTTTTATATTTTCTAAATCGCGAAAAACTCAAACGAACACTTGGATCATATCACTTTAAGCTTTTTGAAAACTTTCAAATATGAGTCACTTGTCAATGCGATTTTTAAAGATAATTGAAGTATATGTAAGTAAAATGGCGAAAAACAAATGTAATTCATAAAATTACCACAAAATGAATAATAACAAGTTAAAAACGTGTTTGACAAATTTTGTTTCGTATGGTTTTATTTAGTTGCTTTTTGTTTCTTACATGCCAAATGGAGGGGGTAAACATGATGGCCGAAAAAGGCGAGTTGGAAGAACTCATAGAAAAGGTAATAAAAGAGACTCCTATCGTCGATGTTCACACTCACATATTCGACAGGAGCTTTGGAAATCTTCTGTTATGGGGAATAGACGAACTGTTGGTGTATCACTATTTGGTGGCGGAAGCCATGAGGTATACGGATATGCCTTACGAAAAATTTTGGAATATGCCAAAAAGAGAACAGGCGGATTTCATATGGAAAACCCTCTTCATTGAAAGATCTCCCATAAGCGAAGCTACACGTGGTGTTTTAACGGTTTTAAAGGAGCTTAATTTAGACATAAATTCAAGGAATTTGGATTCGTACAGAGCTTTTTTCAAAAAATTAAGTGTTGAAGAGTACATAGATATCGTTTTCGAAATGGCAAATGTGAAATACGTTGTGATGACGAACGATCCATTTGTGGATGAAGAAAGAAAAATTTGGAAAAATGGTCATGTAACGGACGAAAGATTCAAGAGCGCTTTAAGGATAGATCCTCTCATAGTAAAATGGCCAATTGCCCACTTAAAATTGAGGGAATGGGGATATGATGTCGAAGAAAAATTGACGGAAAAGACCTTCAAGGAGATAAAAAGATTTTTAAACGACTGGATAGATATCATGACCCCCCTTTACATGGCCGCTTCTCTACCGCCAACTTTGAAAATCCCGTCCGATGAGGAGGCGGCTCTTATCATAGAAAAAGCCATAATGGAAGTCTCCCGACAAAGAAACATACCATTTGCCATGATGATAGGCGTAAAAAAACTAACAAATCCTCAGTTACTTTTAGCTGGAGATTCAGTGGGAAAAGCGAACATCGAAACGCTCGAATATTTGGCTAGGAATTACCCTCACAACAAATTCATAATAACGATGCTATCGCGGGAAAATCAACATGAATTGGTTGTGGCAGCCAGAAAATTCAGAAATATCCACATCTTTGGTTGTTGGTGGTTTTTGAACAATCCATCCGTTATCGAGGAGTTGACGCGTGAAAGAATAGAAATGCTTGGTTGGAGCTTCACAGTTCAGCATTCCGACGCAAGGGTTCTAGATCAAGTTGTATACAAGTGGAAACATTCGAAAGAGATCATAAAGACCGTGCTGGTGGAAAAATATTCGCAAATACTTGACGATGGATGGAAGATCTCAGAAGATGAGGTAAAAAGGGATGTGAAGTTGTTATTTGGTGGAGAATTTGAGGAATTCCTGAAGAGAGAGTTTTAAAATGGAGGAAGTTTATGCTGGATGAAACCAGAAAAGAAATGGTAATAGAGCTGATAAAAGAAAGAGGAGAAGTAACCGTTAAAGATCTTTCAAAGTATCTTGGCGTGACAAGTGTAACGATACGAAAGGATTTAAAAGAATTGGAAAAATTAGGCCTTATCATACGTACGCACGGAGGGGCTGTGCTTCCTTCTCATACCAGAGTTGAATGGAATTTCATACAAAAATCGAAACAGCACGTCGAAGAAAAACTCTCCATTGCCCGCAAAGCTTTGGAATTCGTAAAACCCGGTGACAGCATAATTCTCGACAGTGGCACAACGACATTGGCTATGGCAAGAGAAATAAAAAAAAGGCATCTATCTCCTTTAACGATAGTAACAAATAACCTTTTCATCGCAACGGAGTTGGTCGGAACATCCGTTGATCTGGTTGTGTTAGGTGGTTCGGTAAGGGAAAACAGTTTTTCTTTAATAGGCGCATTTTGCGAGGAAAATTTGAAAAAGATCTACGTCGATAAAGCTTTCATAGGAGCTACCGGATTTTCAACTGAGGGTTTCATGACACCCGATATAAACGAAGCAAGAATTAAAAACATGATGGTTTCCCAGGCAAGTGAAATATTCATAGTCGTCGATTCTTCGAAATTCACCCATCCATCTTTTGCCATATACGCCAACTTCAACGAAATAGATCATGTGATAACGGATGAAGGACTTTCCGCTGAAACGGAAAAAATTCTTAAAAGTTTGGGAGTGGATGTTGTAAAAGCATCCAAAAAAGGAGGGGATAAAGTTGATCCTCGAAAATAACATAGTAACGGTTGTACACCCTATGGCTTTTCCGGGAAGACAAAACACGAACTCCATGCTCAGAGGAGAGCCAGGCGAACGTTATCTCATGCAATCATTGGAAACGCTGGCGAACGATAAATATTTTGGTGGCATAGAAATAACCAGAATAAAAGATCCGCTTTTAAGAAAAAAAGCGATCGATTACTTATCAAAAACGGATCTTCACATCTTTTTCACAGCACAACCGGTGCAGATATTAAATGAAGAGGGTTACGCCCCTACAGATTTATCTTCGATAAACGAATTAGACAGGCTAAATGCCGTTAATCGACTTAAGGAAATGATAGATCAAGCGTACGAATTTAACGCCGAAGGACTTACCTTGATGAGCGGGCGGGATCCAGGCGAAAATTTACGTGAAAGTGCGAAATTATCCCTGATCAGATCTATACATGAACTTTGCGAATATTCAAATAAACGTGCGAAAACTTTGAAGAAAAAACCACTGAGAATCATCCTTGAGATGTTCGATAGGATAGATGATCCGCGTGGTCGATTTCACAATCAACTCATCGGACCCACATTTGAAGCCATTGAAATTGCCAGAAGACTCCGCGATGAATATCATCACGAAGAATTTGGCCTTCTCTACGACTTAACCCACATGTTTTTGATTAGAAACGTTAAAACAAAACGTGAAAATATAACCATAGAAATTCCCGTTGAAACGACGTCTGCCTCGGCAACAACTCAACGTTACGACAATTTGGTGAAAGAGGAGAGAACGGAAGAACCAGAAGCGCCCGAAGTGCTCCAATACCTTATGCCCTATCTTTACCACGTCCATATAGGAAACTGCGTTCTCGATCCAGACGATCCGAACTACGGTGATTCCCACGTTTCTTTTGCCTATCCGAATGGAGCGATAAAACTTAGAGAAGTTGCCGATTTCGTAAAAGCCCTTCACGAAATGGGTTACAAAGGACCGATAGGGTTCGAAGTCATGCCTCGTGGAAGAGAAGGAAGTGTTCCCGTTCTTCAGCATGCAAAATCGTTTTACGATGATGCGCGTACTTGGCAAGACGTCATATACGGTGTTGGAAAATACAAGTTCGTTACCCGTGAGTACTTTCCGGAATGGGCATTCTTCAAATTGACGGATTTAAGGGTAAGGAATCCTGAAATAATAACGGAAACTTTAAAAAACAGAAGAAAAAGAAAAAGTTTGACTGAAGACGGATACCTTGTGATACTTGCGGCGGATCATCCAGCCCGAAGGGTAACAAGTGTTGGCAATTCTCCAACCGCGATGGGAGACAGACTTGAGTATCTGGGAAGAATAATCAGAACACTTTCATCCGGATACGCGGACGGTGTCATGGCGACTCCGGACATAATAGACGAATTGGCAATGGTGAATTACCTCTACAAAAAAGCGGGAAAAGATGGATTCTTAGATGGCAAAGTTCTCATTGGAAGCATGAACCGTTCCGGGCTCTCCGGGGTTGAATACGAAATGGACGACATGATCACAGCGTACTGGCCAGAAGATTTGATCAAGAACAATTTAGATGCCGGAAAATTACTCTTCAGACTCGACACAGGTCGCTATTCAAGATGGTCAATAAGAACGCTTCAAGCTTGCGCAGAGGCTGTGAGGAAGTGCAACGAAAACGGCATTCCCGTTTTCTTAGAACCCCTACCGGTGGTAAAAAAAGACGAAAACTCTCCCTATGAAACACTTTTAGATGTCGATGAACTCATAAAAATAGTTGGAATAGCCTCCGGTATCGGTGGAACAAGCGCAAAAACGTGGATAAAGATCCCTTACGTGGAAGGCTTTGAAAGGGTGGCACGTTCCACAACGCTTCCGATTCTCATCCTTGGCGGGGAATCCACAGGTGATCCAACCTACACGATAGAGAACATCTCCAAAGCACTGGAAAGCGGTCCGAACGTGCGAGGCGCTTTAGTCGGAAGGAACATACTCTTTCCAGGAAATGACGATCCGGCCGCCGTCATGTACGCCGTGTACCAAACTGTGCACAACGGCCTATCGGCGATGGAAGCGCTGGAAGAGATGATAAAGGTGAGAAACAAAAACTTCTACGAATTGAGAGAAGTTCTCGAAAAAACTTTAATTTAAGGAGGAGGTAAACATGATCTTCGATATGAGAGATGGTAACCTTATCTTCGCAAGATTTGATGGAGGAGACGATTTTTACGAGTCGCTCTATTCTGTGATCGAAAAGTATTCGATCGAAACAGGTGTTATATTGTCCGGAATGGGTATGCTGAAAGATTTTGAAATCGGTTGGTTCAACGGTAAAGAATACGAGAAAATACAGATCGAAACGCCTCACGAATTGGTTGCGATGACGGGAAATATAGAGACAAAAGAGGGAAAACCTTTCGCACATATCCACGTTGCACTTGCAAATCCAGACAAAAAATTGGTAGGTGGTCATCTCTTTAAAGCCACCGTGAACGTTACGAATGAGATATTCATATACAAGATAACAGGATTCAAATTGGAAAGGGTACAAGTTGGCTCATGGACACCTTTGATGGGTAAGTACAAAAATTGATTTTTTCCCTGAGATGGGGATAAATAACATAGGAGGTGTATTCACATGCAAAGGAAAGTACGTATCATTTTGATCTTAGCGCTTATGCTTTCAGTGGCGAGCCTAAGTGTGCTGGCCGTGACGTGGAGACTGGCTGACGATCAACCCGCGGGATATCCCACAACCATGGCCGATCAATTCTTTGCCAACATAGTCAGAGAAATGACAAATGGAAAGATAAACATCAAAGTCTATTATGGAGGTCAGCTCGGCTCAGAAACGCAAACCGTTCAGCAAACCATGGCCGGCATAATTCAAATCAACCGTGTAAACGCCGCTCCAATGGCTTCATTCGTGCCAGAACTTGGCGTTCTCTCCCTTCCTTACATCTTTGCCAGCTCTGAACAGGAGTGGAAAGTGCTGTATGGCCCCATAGGAAAGAAACTTCTCAACGACATGAAATCGGCTGGTCTCATAGGTCTCACATATTTCGATTCCGGTCAGAGAAGTTTCTTTACAAGGAAAACACCCATTCTGAAGCCATCGGATCTTAAAGGACTTAAAGTTCGTGTTCAAAAGGCCCCCGTCTTCGTGGAAATGGTTAAAGATATGGGAGGTTCACCCGTTCCAATGGCATATGGAGAAGTTTTCACCGCTCTTCAAACTGGCGTTATAGATGGAGCGGAGAACAACATTCCGAGTTACTATACCATGAGCTTCTATCAAGTGGCTCCTTACTACTCCTACGATGGACATTCAAGAGTTCCTGAAATTCTGTTCATGAATCTTAACGCTTGGAATTCTTTAACTCCTGAGGAAAAGACCATATTCAAAACCGCTGCCATGGCGGCGTCGTTGTACGAGAGAAAATTATGGAACGAAAAAGTTCAACAGGACTTGGAGAAATTGAAAAAAGCCGGAGTTCACTTCTACTACCCAACACCGGAAGATATAGCTCTTTTCCAAAAAGCGGTAGAACCCGTTTACAAAAAATACAGCCAATTTAAGGACATAATAGAGGCCATAAGAAACACAAAATAAAGCTCAATTTGTCGATGTCCGAGGGAACGCCCTCGGACATCTTTGAGGTGATTGGCGGTGAATATGAAAACAGTTGAACGTATTTTGGATATCATGGAGAAAACAATGGAATGGATAGGTGCGGTGCTTATAGCGGTGATGCTCGTCGTTTCTCTGCTAGAAGTCATATTCAGAGATGCCCTTGATGCGCCGCTTACGTGGTCGTTAAGTCTTACCATACTGATGATGATATGGATGGCCATGCTCATTTCAGGAACAGGTGTTAGAAGTAACTTACACATCAGAGTGGCGGCGTTCGCCGATACGCTTCCAAAGAAAACAAAAAAAATCGTGGATGTGATAGTGCTCGGCCTTCTGTTTTATTTCGGTTATTACATGGTGATCGGTTCTTATTCAATGGCTTTGCTACCCGGCATAATGCCTGAATTGAGGATATCCAATGCGTGGCTTTACATTCCCGTTATCCTAGGTGGGATCTTAACGATGATCTTCTCAGTTGAGAAAGCCGTAAGAATACTCTTGGGAAAAGAGATAGGTGGATTAAGATGAAAGTAAAAATCTCCATTCTTGTGATACTGGCAGTGTTCGTCGTGTCTATATTCTTCAACGCACCATGGATACACTTCATGTCTCAATCTCAGCTTCAAATTACATTCTTATGGGGAAGTTTTGCCCTTTTCATATTGATGGGAGTACCTATATCATTCTCATTGGGAATAGCCGCTTTCTTTACCGCATTGTACGTTCAACTACCGATTGCCGTCATATTTCAAAGTCTTACATATGGAATAAATTCCTTCGCTTTCGTCGCCATAGCTTTCTTCATACTTCTTGGTCAAATAGTGAACTACAGCGGTATGGGCAACGATCTCTTAGATTTGGCGAATCTCCTTGTTGGATGGTTACCTGGAGGTTTAGCGCTGGTTAACATCTTGGCGAGTATGCTCTTTGGAGGAATTTCAGGTTCTTCGGTGGCTGATACGGCTTCCATTGGAACCGTTATCATTCCCATGATGGAAAAAGAAGGATATTCTCGTGAGTTCGCAACGGCGATAACCGTTACTTCATCGCAAGAGGGAATAATCATCCCTCCAAGTCAAAACATGATCATATACTCTTTAGCAGCCGGCGGTGTATCCGTTGGAGCTTTGTTCATGGCAGGATACATTCCGGGGATAATCTTAGGCCTCGCTCAGATGATCATCGTTTTATTGCTTTCACCGGTCAAACACTTTCCGAAAGGAATAAAAGTTGAAAGAAAAAAGATACCGATGGTACTCTTAAGATCTTTGATAATTCTCGCAATTGGATTTATCGTGGTTGGAGGTATAGTGTTTGGATTTTTCACCGCCACTGAATCTTCGAGTGTTGGGGCGGCGTTGGCCTTAGTTGCATACTTTGTATTTTACAAGAAAAATTGGACGAAAAGAAATGTGATTGCCGTTTTCAAAGAATCCGCCAGAACTTCCGCAATGGTTCTTTTTCTCATCGCAAACGCAGCCGCATTTGGATATCTTATGGCCTATTTACAGATTCCTTCTTTGTTTGCCAATACGATAACTTCTATAAGTTCCAATCCTATAGTGATCCTTCTTATGGTCAATGCTATATTGCTGGCTTTGGGATTGGTTATGGACATGGCACCTCTCATAGTCATCATGACTCCAATTCTCTTACCGATAGTTCAACGCGCTGGAATGAGCCCAGTGCAATTCGGCATAGTCATGCTTATAAATTTAGGTATAGGACTTTGTACTCCTCCAGTTGGAAATACCTTATTCGTTGGTTGTGCGGTTGGAAAAACCACAATAGAGAAGGTTTCAAAAGAAATGATCCCGTTGTACATAGCGATGGCGATAGTTTTGTTGCTTATCACTTACGTACCTTCGATTTCCATGTTTTTACCACATCTTTTTCACCTTGGATAATTGAAACGATAAAGGAAGGTTGAAAATATGGATGATTTAAACGTTCTTTACAAAAATTCGATAGATTGGGCGCTCGATAAGGCTCAAAACTCCGCAACGATAGCTCTTGGATTTCATTCAGTTGTGGATGGAATGGTAAGATTCGAACCAAATGGTGTTGAAGATGAAATGTCTTCAATTGACATACCGAAAGACCTGAATTCGACTCCGACCTCTATAAAGACGAAAGAAGACTTTTTTAGAGGACTTGCGTTCTCTTTTGTCAACGGAAAAGCACTTCAGATCATGATAGACTCCAAGGAAGTTTACAACTGGATCATGAAAAAATTCGGAAGCGGAAAGCCACAGCTTGGCGGAACATCCGCGAACATGGCAAAGACGCTATCCCAGTTTCCTTTTCCGAAGATATTGGTATACGTCTATCCTTTAACGCAGGAATTGATAGACCTTTTCCCGAATTCAGATAATCTTTTCACGATTCATGAAAATGAGATCAAACATCTAAAAGATATCGAAGCCGAGAAGGGAATAAGGGCAATTCATTGGATATTCGAATTCTCCCAGGGACAGAAGATCAAAATAAAGGGTAAAGAATACACATGCCCGCGCTCGAATAGATTCATAGCTTCTTGGAATCCGGTGAATTCCCGCTTGGAGATCAAAGAACCTTTCAGATCCTACGTCATTAACCATGCTGAAGAAATTTCCAGGTTCCTCGTGTCTGGCTTTCACATAATGAGAGAAAATTATCCAAACGGTGAAAGTGTAAGAGAGAGAATGAAAGATCTTAAAAAGTTCATGGAAGATATGAGAAGGGAAAATCCTCATTTGCTCTTCCATCTCGAATTCGCTTCTATAAGACGAGATGGTGTAAGAAAAAGTGTTGAAAGAATTCTATTTCCCATCTCAGATAGTTTAGGAACTAACGAGGTGGAACTCTCGTGGATAGCCCAAGATCTGAGTTTGAAAGTAAATCCAGTTCAAGTTCAA
>CAZCZS010000030.1:0-18932 GCA_964503355.1 uncultured Mesoaciditoga sp. | reverse complement strand
CCTTTTCTTCCGACCTTTTTTCCGGTCTTGAGTCAACGATCGAAAACGTCAAATCCACACCGAAAAACGTTCAGTTGGGAGTGAGGTACGCCAATTTTGTGGGAGATTACAACGTGTATTTGGATGCTTATCACGGTTTCGATCACGCTTTCAGCGTAAGAAATGGCACATTGTACCACGCACCGCTTAACGCGATGGGAGGAGAATTCAGCGGTCCTTTTCCACTCGATCGGGATTTCAACATGTACGCCGAAGCCATGGCCGTTTTCGAAAAAGGTGGATGGAACACCAGGGGAGTTTTTGGTGTAAACGGTTTCGTTTTCGGATCCAATACCGGTATTGAACTTGAAAGGGGATTGATTGGGCAAAACGTGTTAACACCGGAAAACGCGATAACTTTTTACATGAACAAGGATATAAACGGTATTTTGAGTTTGAACCTCATGACTTCTTTTGGCTTTGAAGATGAAGCGAAATACGGATATCTCGTTCATATCGATGTTGATTATCAACCGATTCAAGACATTTCTCTCGAAATTGGAAGTACGTATTCAAATGGTGATGAGGGAGAGTACTTCGAAAAACACAGCTCTTACAACGGTTTCTACGTGGAGACAAACGTGTATTTTTAACGGTTTAACAAATATCGCACGTCAACTTCACAAGCCAAAGTGCATACGACTATAAAAACATAAACACCGCTTAGGATCGAAAGAAAGTAAGGAAATGGTACTCGCGAGGGAGGGGGGTATTTATTCCAAGATCGAAATTCAAAGATGTATCGCTCACCAATTGAGAAAAATTACAAAATCCAAGAGCGTATTTCTCAACGACGTGCTCGTCTATGAAAACGCTTTATTCGACGACCATGGACGTGGTGAAGAATGGAGGATGAGACAAAAAAACTGGGGTCCATTTTAGCTCAATTAGCGATGTACTTTAAAAAATGGTTGAATCTTATGTCATCTCAGGAAAAACACAGATATACAAAAAATGAGACAGGCACTATTATGGCATCTCCTTGTATATGTTCCCCCTAAAACCAATGCGATATATTTTTATCTCTTGTTTTTCAACATCATGAAAATATATCACCCTCACATTTCCAACTCTTAAGCGTCTGAAAGGTAGCTTGTATCCTTTTAATTTTATCCCAAGATTCGGGTTTTGAGATAATCCTCTGATTTTGTTCAAAGTGTTTTTTGCCATGTTTTTCGGTAATCTTTTCAGTTCTTTAACCGCTTCTTTATGCCATTTGATTTCAATCATCTAGAAGTCTCTCAACACTTTCTTGATCGATAAAATCGTCAGAGCTTGCTTTAAGAGCCCTTCTCTGCGCGATCTTCACATCTAAATCTTCCAGATACCTTACAAATGCTTCTTCCAACAATTCGCTCTTTGACATGCCAATTTCTTTTGAGAGATCATCAAGGATATCTTTTACTTTAGGCGAAAGTTGAATGGTTGTGGCTATTTTTCTCATGAGCTTTACCTCCTATTTCTAATGATATGACATGATATCATATTATATCATTTATAACATAGAACTTAGGAGTAAGATGAAAATTCTTATCAACTTTCATGCTGTTTTCGTTGAACTTCGGTACATTCCAATATTTTTTCGTTATTTTCGCGTACAATATGAGTGTTTAATATGATATTATAAGTGTAGAATGGTTGACGTGATCATAAGGAAATATTCAAACAGGAAACTGTACGATACAAGTGCGAAAAAGTTCATAACTTTAAAAGACATCGCCACCATGTTGAACGAGGGAAAAAACGTTAAAGTGGTTGATAAAAAAACGGGAAAAGACGTAACCGTTCACGTGATGGCAGCTCTTTTGCGAAAGCACTACGAGCAGGGGAAAAAACTTTTGAAAATCCCTGATGAGTCTCCTTTGGAGCTTGTGAAAAACAAAGTCAAAATACTCAAGGTCAAGAAATCGTTAGAGGTGATATACGAACTTGTAAAGCTGCATTCGAAGGATAAAAGTGCTTTAGACAAGATAGTGGATGAACTTCTGAAAGATGGATTCATAAACGAAGAAATGGCGATAGAAGCTGGGCAAACGCTGTGGAATTTGCTAAAAGAAAGAGACGAAGAGATAGAGCGTAAGATAATGAGCGAGTTGGATATCGATGAGGAATGCAAAAAATTACTGAAAGAAAACGCACGATTGAGAAAAGAATTGGAAGAACTGAAATCGAAGAAAAACTGAGAAATTCATAAAAAGCCGAATGTGTTAACCCTCGTTTTGATCATTTAATCAAAACGAGGGTTTGTGTTTTGCGCTTTTTGCAAAGATCAATCTCCAAAGATTGAAAGACGTTTGGGCGAGAATGGCACTGACCAATCCGTAGTGAACGTACACGTAACCGGCCATCAGTGATGAAACGAAAACGATGCTGGATTCCCATATGCTGATGAATAAACCGTTTTTGAAAAATATTAAAAGGTATATGAAAGCCCCCACAAGTGCCAACAAGAAAACGTTTAAACCGACATACCAAATGAGTAGTTGATGAACTTGATTCATCCAGTACAATTCTCTTATTCCAAAAACACGTAGCGCCAAATTGTCGACGATGGGCAAAACGACAAGCCAAGTTAGAGATGAAAGGGTGTGTCTTTCAAAATCCCAATTGATTCTGTAAAGCGCGTAAGAACCGAATCCCATCACCGACGCCACCAAGATCGGAATGGGTTTCACGTTTTGAATGTGAACAACTTTCAAATTACCCATCACGAAAAGAGAAATAACGGCCAAGATAAGGGAAATGGTAGAAGCCCAAAAGAGCGACTCTTCGCTTTTTTTGTATTTACCTATCAACAACGGTAAATATATGACCAACGCCACCACAACAACATCCGCAAAATCCAACCACTTCATCTTTTTCACCCTCTCATTTTGTTGCTTAGAATGCGTTAATTTTGGCCCATCCTGTTTTCTCACTTAATGATATAATCTCTTGGAAAGGAGGAGGTTGCGTTTGCATTACTCAAGAGTTAAAAGTGCTGTGCTATCTGGATTAAAAGTTGTAAAGATAGACGTTGAAGCGGATATAAACGCGAAGTCCATCGTGCAAGATTGGGAAATAGTGGGTTTGGGAGACACGGCCGTTAAAGAGAGCAGAAAACGCGTTATGAGTGCCATAAAGAATTCAGGGTTCGGTATTCCCCATGGAAAAATCACCATAAACCTCGCTCCAAGCGATGTGAAAAAAGAAGGGGCGTTGCTCGACCTTCCCATAGCCATTGCGATTCTCATGGCAGCGGGTAAGATAAAAAGCGATGAAAAATGGTTTCTAATAGGTGAATTGGGGCTTGACGGAGCTTTAAGAAAGGTGAACGGAGCTTTGCCGATAATGCTTGAAAAATCTCCTGAGGATAAGGCTATAGTTCCCGAAGAAAATCAAATGGAGTTATCATTTGTGAACATCTCCAACACTTATGCCGTCAGTTCGTTGGTGGATGTTGCGAAGTTAATAGAAGGAGAGGATTTTTCTCCCATAAGAAGAACGAAGGTGGAAAAATCGAGAAGATATGATGTGGACTTTGCAGAAGTCCATGGTCAAGAAATGGCGAAGAGGGCGTTGGAAATAGCTGCCGCTGGCTTTCACAACGTTCTGATGAAAGGACCGCCTGGATCCGGAAAGACGATGTTGGCAAGGAGATTGCCAACGATAATGCCGACGATGAGCGAAGAAGAGATCCTTGAATCAACGAAAATATACTCGGCCGCGGGCATGTTGAATGGGACTCCGATAACCGAAAGACCATTTAGAAGTCCCCATCACAGCGCTTCAACCGCTTCTATAGTTGGAGGTGGAATGAAGGCAAAACCCGGGGAGGTGACGCTTGCCCATAACGGCGTGCTTTTCATGGATGAAATGCCAGAATTCAGAAGGGATGTGCTGGAAGCTTTACGACAACCGTTAGAAGATGGCGTGGTGACGGTCTCGAGAGTCAGGGAAACTCACACGTATCCGGCACGTTTTCTCCTTGTTGGAGCTCAAAATCCTTGCCCGTGTGGGTGGCATGGCGTTGAAGATGGAGTTCATCACTGCACCTGTTCCTTAACGGAAATACTCAGATACAACAAGAAAATTTCCGGACCGATAGCTGATAGAATGGACATATTCGTGGATGTTCCGCACGTGGACTACGAAAAATACGCTTCAATGGGTGACGCAGAATCTTCAAAGAGCATACTCGAGCGCGTTACCAAAGCGGTTGAAATTCAAATGGCGAGAGTGGGAAAGCAGAATGGGAAACTAACCGCCAAGCAAGTGAAGAAATTCTGTACTCTGGGAGATGAAGAAGAGAATTTTTTCAAAAACGCCGCCAAAAAGTTAGGACTGAGTGGAAGAACGATGGAAAAAACTTTAAAGGTTGCGAGAACGATCGCGGATTTGTCCGGTGAAAAAAGGATATCCGTGTCTCATCTTGCCGAAGCCCTTCAATACAGAAAAAAAGAGGAGATCTTCGTTTGAAAGCGCTTTTGATAGATGGCTACGTTGATGAACCGGCCCAATTCGGAGTTCCGCCTTATATTTCTGCCTACTCGCGATACGCTTACGCCATCGCCACTGCGTGTGGATGGGATGTTACCTACAAGACGATCGATGAGTTCAGAGAGCGAGGTATGGATTTTCACGAGCTTTTGATCGTCGTGGGTGGTGTAACCGTCCCTGGAAACTACATTGGCGGAACTCCAATGACGGTGGAAGAAGCGAAAAGAATCGCAGATTCTTCTTCCGCCTCACTCAAGATATTGATAGGTTCTATGGCGGAATACATGATGGATAGAAGCGGAGGCATATTGGCGAAACGCAACACTTTTGAGGGATACGATTTAAAACTATGGAAGGGATACGAGCTGAAGTTGTACGAAAGGTTGTGCGGTGAAAGATGGAGCTCGTCAAGATATTCGCTCATAGACAAGGTTATCGAGAAAAGCGCTGGAATTTTGAGGCAACATCCAAATTTCCCCGACGTTATCTGTGAAATAGAGCTCGGCATGGGATGCGAAAGAAGAGTTCATTGCTCCTTTTGTACCGAGCCTTTATGGGGTGACTTCATTTCAAGGGATGTTGACGACGTGATACACGAGGTGAAAGTGCTTTACGAAAACGGCGCGAGGCATTTCCGACTTGGAAGGATATCCAACATATTCGCCTATCATGGCAAAACGACACCGAATGTCGAGGCAATAACCAAACTCTACCAAGGCATTAGAGATGTTGCACCCACTTTGAAGACACTTCACACGGATAACGCGAATCCCGCTTACGTTTATTCCAACATGAAAGAAGCACGTGAGGTGCTAAAAGTCATAGCCGAAAACAACACTCCCGGTGATGTGCTTTCAATGGGCGTGGAATCCTTCGATGAAAACGTCATTCGTATGAATCACTTGAAAATCGATCTTGAACGTTTTCTCGAAGTTTTGAAGATGATAAATTCCATAGGTTCAAGTAGAGTTGAAGGAATTCCGCGGATATTACCCGGAATAAACATTCTGTTTGGTTTGCCCGGAGAAACGAAGAGAACTTACAGGATAAACTACGAAGCGATGATGAAAATATTGGAATCTGGCCTCTTGGTAAGAAGGGTCAACGTGCGTAAAGCCATGGCATTTCCAGACACACCCCTTTACGACATGCTAAAAGGAAAAGCACCGCGCGTGAACGAAAATCTCTACAGGCATTTCAAATACATCTTGAGAAGAGATTTCGATCATCCAATGCTCAAAAAGGTTTTTCCCGTGGGAACCATCCTACGAGACGTCGTGGTCGAAAAGGTGGAAGAAGACATTTCGTACGCAAGGCAACTTGGGACTTATGCCATCCTAGTCGGTATTCCCATGCGTTTGCCGGTACACACGCACGTTAATTGCGTGGTTGTAAGTCATGGTCAGCGTTCTTTAACGGCGTTGAAAATTCCTTTGAACTTGAACGAGATGCCGTTAAAAGCCGTTAGATGGATACCGGGTATAGGAAAAAGAACTCTGAGTGAAATAGAGCTTAAAAGGCCCTTTAGAAACGAAAGAGATTTCTTGAAAAAAACGAAAGCAGATCTTCCCGAGTGGATAAGAAAACTCATGATCTTCAGCTGAACAAATGAACTCCTTTGAAGAACGTTGGAAAAGTTATATGGTCATCGTGTTCACGCTTTTATTTGGAAAGGAGGAGCGCGTTTTGGATTTCGCGCTTGGTGGAAAATGAGAGTGGTTATTTTGGGAGCAACTGGTACAATTGGAAAGATGTCTTTAGATGTCGTGAACTCTTTGAAGGACTTTGAGTTGGTTGGAGTAAGCGCAAATACGAGCGAAGACGATCTTTTGAAGATCAAACGAAAATTCCCGAACGTAAAAACGGCTTTGAGCGGAGTTCAAAGCGATGAAGTGGATTTTTACGGTCAAGACGCCGTGGAACGTCTTTTACAAGCGACATCTCCGGATTACGTGGTGGTCGGAGTTTCGGGGTTTATCGGTTTGAAGTACAGCCTTATAGCTTCGAAATTCGCCAAGCGTCTTTGCTTGGCAAACAAGGAATCCATCGTAACCGGAGGAAACTTTTTTTTGAAAAAGGTGAAGGAGAACAGTTGCGAAATAATTCCCGTTGACAGCGAACACAGCGCGGTTTTTCAACTTCTCGATGGTGAAAAATCGAGAGTCAAAAAGATAATTCTAACCGCGTCTGGTGGCGCACTTAGAGATGTTCCGTTAAGCGCGCTGAAAACGGTCACACCAAAGGAAGTGTTGAAACATCCTGTTTGGAAGATGGGCGCACGCATAACGGTGGATTCCGCTACCATGTTCAACAAAGGCTTAGAAGTCATGGAAGCGAAATTCCTCTTTGGTTTTGAAGCGGAAAAAATAGGGGTCATGGTACATCCTCAAGGTAAAATACACGCCATGATAGAATTTGAAGATGGAACTTTCAAAATGCACGTTTCTCGCGCGGACATGAGAATCCCAATTTCTTACGCTTTGAACTATCCTCATAGAGTGAACATATTTGAGCCCTTCACACCTTTGGGAAATATGAGTCTCGCCGAACCAGATTTAAAAAGGTATCCGGCGTTGAAATTGGCGTACGATGCTTTGAAAGCGGGCGATGGGGCAAGAATAGTTTACAACGCGGCCGATGAAGTGGCGGTGGATGCGTTTTTGAAGGGTAAAATACGTTTTACAGATATATACGAAGTGGTAGAAGACGTTCTTCAAAAAGAATGGCCAGAATTTTTAAACGACTACGAGGAAATAGAAAAAGTAGACTTTGAAGCCCGTGAGATGACGAAGGAGATGATAAAAAGATGGTGCTAGATGTGTTGTATTTCGTGTTGATATTGGTAGGCATAGTCATGGTTCATGAATTCGGTCATTTCATATTCGCGAAAGCGTTTGGAGTTTACGTGACCGAATTTTCCGTTGGTTTTGGCCCGAAACTTTTTTCCATAAAAGGCAAAGAAACCGAATATTGTTTCAAAGCCATCCTTCTTGGTGGATACGTTAAGATGGCCGGAGACAGTCCCGCCACCGCCGAAAACGAATATGAAGGTATATCGAAAGATAGATTACTCTATTCCAAGAAGGCGTGGAAGAGGTTTCTCATAGTTTTTGCCGGCCCACTTTTCAGCATTCTGGCTGGTTACGTTCTGATGATATTCGTGTCGTTGATATGGGGTTTTCCTCAGACCAAGATCGATTGGGTTGTGCCAGGCTCACCGGCCGCTGAAGCCGGATTAAAAGCCGGAGATCTGTTGAAATCCGTCAACGGTCACGTTATTCTTTCACCAAATGAGGTGAGTTCTTTCGTCAAAGGTCAATCTGAGATAAATTTGGAGTACATTCGCGACGGTCAAGTACACCGAACGACGTTGATGACACGCGAGCTGGGACCACAATACTTCATCATCGTTTCTCCAAAGATTCAAGAGTTTGAAAAAAACCCCATTTTCGTGAACGATCTGAAAAAACTTACAAAAGGAAGCGTCTTGAGATTTTCAAACGGTTCCACGGCGACAGTGGTGAATTATCAGGTGATCCCGCGGGCCAAAGAGATGGGTGTTTACATGGCCGTTTTCTCATCCAAAATCGCTTCCGTCGATCCGACGACGAAGTTAAAAAGCGGAGATGTGATCCTTTCGATCGATGGAATTAGCTGCGACACCTCTTTCAACTTTCAAAATGCGCTTTTCGTGGCTTCGTCAGCCGCGACAAATGGGGAGCTTTTGATAACGAATAAAAACAAGATCCTCACATTCCAACCTTTTCATGCCGGCCAAAACGTTTTCATCAAGATCAAGCGCAAAAACGAGGTGAAAGATATCGTATTGAATCGGAACGAATTCAAAATGTTTTTGAATTCGTTGGTAACGTACCCAGCCTACAAAAATTGGTATCCAGGCATAGGAGATGCTATAGTTTATGGAGTGATAAGAACGAACAGAATATTCACGAAGATGGTGGCATTTCTTGGCGAATTGTTCAAACAAAAGAACGCTTTGAGTCAATTCGTCGGTCCAGTTGGTTTGGTGAAAATGGTAGGTCAAGCGTCGAGTGAAGGACTGCAAATTCTTTTCACGTTGATAGCATTTATAACTCTGAACGTTGGATTGGTCAATCTCCTTCCTCTGCCCGCTCTTGATGGTGGACACCTGGTTTTTGCGGTGATAGAAATGGTAACTGGCAAAAGGGTGAACCCGGAGATAGAGGGTTACATCCACCTGGTCGGGTTCTTCTTGTTGATGGCCTTTTTCGTCTACATAACGTATCTGGACATAGTAAGGTTTGGAGGCTGAGCTTAGGATGAGAAAGAAAACAAAAATCGTCAAAATCTCAAATGTACTCATAGGTGGAGAT
Organism: uncultured Mesoaciditoga sp.; assembly: GCA_964503355.1. Taxonomy (GTDB): domain Bacteria; phylum Thermotogota; class Thermotogae; order Mesoaciditogales; family Mesoaciditogaceae; genus Mesoaciditoga. The sequence continues at coordinate 10,059 of CAZCZS010000030.1, read as the reverse complement.
AATCCGATAGCGATCCAATCCATGACTAACACCGATACCAAGGACGTTCAAAGAACGGTTAGACAGATAAAAACTTTGGAAAAAGCCGGATGCGAAATAGTGCGCTTGAGCGTGTATGATTTCGAATGCGTGGAAGCTCTGAAGGAGATAAGAAAGATGACGGATGTGCCGTTGGTGGCCGATATACATTTCGATTATCGTCTCGCGATCGAGTCGATAAAGGTTGGCGTGGATAAAGTGAGAATCAATCCCGGGAACATAGGGGCAAAATGGAAAGTCAAAGACGTTGCACGTGCCGCAGCGGAACACGGCGTTCCAATAAGGGTGGGAGCGAATATGGGTTCCATAGATCCAGAATACCTTTTAAGGTATCGAGACAGAACGGACGCGCTCGTTGCCAGCGCCATGGATGAGGTGAAACAATTGGAAGATCTTGGCTTTGATGACATCGTCGTGGCCGTTAAATCCTCAGATGCCGTTGAAACGCTCGTTGCAAATGAGAAGATATCTAAATTGACGGATCATCCACTTCATCTTGGGGTAACCGAGGCTGGTGTTTACGAAGATGCCGTCGTTAAATCCTCATTCGCCCTCGGGCATCTCATACACGAAGGAATAGGAGATACGATAAGGATCTCGATCGCTGGAGATCCTCTTAGAGAAGTTCAAATAGCTCGCTCTCTGCTAAGAGCGACGCATCGCTCAAACGAAGTTGAGGTGATAGCCTGTCCCACCTGTGCCAGAACTCAGATAGACGTTGAAGAACTCGCCGAAAGGGTGAAAGACGAGATAGGTAACATGAAGGTGAAGTTGAAAATAGCCGTTATGGGATGCCTGGTGAACGGTATCGGCGAGGCGCGAGATGCGGATATAGCCGTCTTCGGTACGAAAAGCGGAGGAGTCATCTACGAAAATGGGAAAAAAGTGGATTTTGTGAGCAAAGAAGAGATACCAAAAGCCCTTAAAAAGCTCATAGAAAAAAGGATAAATGAAAATGAGGAGGAAAGTGATGATGAAAATCGTTAAAGATGTCGACGAAATGAAAGAAATCGCAAAGACTTATCTCGACAAAAACGTCGGTTTCGTCCCAACGATGGGATTTCTTCACGAAGGTCATCTTTCACTGGTTAGAAAAGCGCGTCAAGATAACGACATAGTGGTCGTCAGCATATTTGTAAACCCCACTCAATTCGGACCAAACGAAGATCTTGAAGCCTATCCAAGAGATTTACAACGCGATTGTGCGCTCTTGGAAAAAGAAAAGGTCGATTACGTTTTCACTCCCGAGACGTCGCAAATGTATCCTGAAGATTTCTCGACTTCCATACACGTGTCAAAACTCACCGAAAATCTTTGTGGTTACTATCGACCTGGCCATTTCGATGGGGTCGTTCTTGTCGTGAACAAACTGTTCAACATAGTCAAACCCACGAGGGCGTATTTCGGTCAAAAAGACGCCCAACAATTCAGGGTTTTAAGAAGAATGGTAAGGGATTTGAACATGGATGTGGAACTGATAGAAATGCCCATAGTTAGAGAGAAAGATGGTCTCGCGATGAGTTCGAGGAACGTTTACCTTTCCAAAGAAGAAAGAGAAGAGGCCTTAGCGCTCCATGAGGCCCTACAATACGCGGCCAACGAGGTAAAAAAAGGCAGAAAAGACGCTTACAAGATACGCCTCGAAGCCATTAACATCATGAGAAAACGTCCTCACGTTCGCATTCAGTACTTCGAAATAGTGGACGAAGAGAACCTTCAACCCGTAAGGCGAATAGATTCCAAAGTCATCATAGCGACAGCCGCTTACGTGGGAAAAGCCAGACTCATCGACAATGAAATAGTTCAACCGTGAGTCGGTAAGTTTTTGAACAATTCATGTTTTAGAACGTCAAAAATTGAGAAGGTAACAGCCCTTTCATTTCAAAATGAAAGGGTATTTTTTGGCGTTAAATATGATAAAATTCAATGGAGGTGTTAAACGTATGTTTTTTCCATATTTCTTCTTCGACCCGACGATGATAATACTCATCCCCGCTGTAATTTTAGCCATTTGGGCTCAGGCTAAAGTTTCAGGTACATTTGGAAAATACTCGAGAGTGACGTCTTCAACCGGCTTAACCGGCGCGCGTCTTGCAAGGATGTTACTCGATGCCAATGGATTGTTCGACGTTAGAGTCGAAGCTGTACCGGGAAAACTCACCGATCATTACGATCCGAGAAGCCGAGTCGTGAGGCTTTCAGATGCCACCTACAGGAGCGGTTCGGTTGCCTCGTTGGGAGTTGTTGCCCATGAAGTTGGTCACGCCGTTCAACATGCTCATCATTACGTTCCGCTCGTTGTAAGAGATGCTGTTGTACCAACGGCGAACATAGGTTCAACGCTCTCTTGGATAATATTCTTTCTTGGTTTGATATTCACCAACGCTTTTCTTTTGAAGATAGGCATCATCTTGTTCAGCTTCTTTGTGCTTTTCACGCTTGTAACTTTGCCGGTGGAACTCGATGCTTCGCACAGGGCCTTGAAGATGTTGAAAAACGTGGTGGTTATGAACGAAGGCGAAGTGACCATGGCGAGAAAAGTTCTAAACGCCGCCGCCTTGACGTACGTCGCGGCCGTCGCGATGTCAGCGTTGCAGCTGTTGAGAATGCTACTTATAGCGGGGTTCGTGGAGAACAGGTGAAGACAAGAGAAATAGCACTCAAGATATTTGAAGAAGGAGTGAGAAGATCCTTCTTTTCTCCTTCTGTATGGAAGATCTCGGATGTGTTGAATGAAAGGGATAGAAATCTTGTACGCAAAATCGTGTACGGTAGTGTGAGATTTCTTCCGTACATAGACGATACGATTGAGAAACTTCTAAAAAAACCCTCTAAAACCCCCGAGAAAATTAAGGATATACTCAGGTTGGGAATATACGAGATCGAATTTTTGCGTATTCCTTCATACGCAACGGTGAACGAATACACGAACTTAACTCCAAAGAAGTTCAAGGGATTGGTAAACGCCATTTTAAGAGAAGTTTCACGAACCAGGACGTTCGACATGAAAAAAAACGCCGCATTACCGAATTGGCTCTTCGAAATGTTGAAAAAGGATTTGGGAAAGAATTTCGATATCTTCTTACAAAGTTCCATTTCTCATACCCTTTCTTTGAGAAGTGTCCGAATGTCGAGAAAAGAGTTAAAAGAAAAATTATCTCCGTTAAGATGCACGGAAATGAGCTATTCCAAATGGGGTTTGAAATGTTCAAATGGAACGAATCTCAAAGGTGAGCTCTTCGAAAAGGGAGCCTTCACTTTTCAAGATGAATCATCACAGATGGTGGCGGTCGCCATTTCGCCTCAAGCGCACGAAAAGATCTTGGATGCGTGCGGTGGAGTTGGTACGAAAACTTCTCATATCGTGCAAATTTCTCCGGAATCCGAGACGTTCTACAACGATGTGAACGATGACAAACGTGCGGTGGCTTTATCCAATTTCAAAAGAATGAAGTTGATGCCGAAGAAGATCTTGGCTTTTGACCTCGTCAAAGATGATTTTGACGACATGACATTCGATAAGATCCTTTTGGACGCCCCATGTAGCGCGTTGGGAACGGTTGGAAAACACCCGGATGTCCTATTGAGATTGAAAGAGTCAGACGTGAAAGAAAAATCCCGACTTCAACTTGAAATGATGGAAAAGGTATGGGATAAATTGAAAAGAGGCGGAACGCTCGTGTATTCCGTGTGCACCGTTACAAAAGCTGAAACGGACGACGTCATCAAGTCTTTCGTGAATTTTCATGACGACGCCAAAGTTGTGGATCCTTTTGACGGGCGTTACGATTTCGGTTTCAACGGTTTCGGAGTTCAATTGCTTGAGTACATGGAAGGATTTTACATATCCAAGATAGTGAAATTGTAAGGGTGTGATCGAGAATGGAAAACGTTTTGGATTACGATTACAAAGAATTACAGACGAAATTCGAACATGAACGGTTGGAAAAGTACAGGGCAAATCAAGTTTTCGATTGGATATACAAGAAAAAAGCCACCAGCTTCGCCGTTATGACGAATTTGTCCAAGAAGTTGAGAGAAGAGCTCTCAAGGAAATTCTCTTTAAACTTTCCGGAACTCATAACAAAAGTGAAGTCCAAAGATGGAACCGTGAAATTTTTGTGGAGATACGAAGACGGTAGCACCGTTGAATCCGTGCTTTTGAGGTATCCGGATAGAACAAGCGCTTGCATTTCTTCGCAAGTTGGCTGTGCGCTGGGTTGCAAATTCTGCGCGACGGGAAAATCCGGCTTTCTTAGAAATCTCACATATGGAGAAATACTCGCTCAGATATTGGGAATGGAAAGAAGCGAAAAGGAACGTATAGGAAACGTCGTCTTTATGGGAATGGGAGAACCCATGCTCAATTACGAAGAAGTTATGAGGGCCATAAGGGTTATGGTAGATCCAAAGGCTTTGAAGATAAGTCAAAGAAGGATAACCATTTCCACGGCCGGTGTTGTGGAAGGTATAGAAAAACTCGCCAACGAATCCTTGGATATCGTTTTATCCGTTTCCCTTCACGCTCCAACGGACGAAAAACGCTCTATGATAATGCCGATAAATCAAAAATATCCCTTGAACGTTTTGATGAACGCCGTAAAAGACTATCAGGCGATCAAATCGAAACGCGTGACCTTCGAATACATTCTCTTCGATGGTTTTAACGATTCCGTCGAAGATGCGAAGAAACTCATAGAACTCGTAAAAGACGTGAAGTGTAACATCAACCTCATTCCATACAACGACACGCAAAGTGAGTTCAAGAGAACACCACCTAAAAAAGCCAAAGAGTTCGAATCGTTTTTGAAATCTCACGGATTGGAAGCCGTCATCAGGGCTGAAAAAGGCGCGGATATAGACGCGGCGTGCGGTCAGCTAAGAAGGAGAATGCTTTGAGCTTGAGAAAGGGAATAATAACCAAATTTCATTCGAATTTTGCCGTTGTAAAAGATGAAAGCGAGGATTTAACCACCTTGTGCACGTTACGTGGGAGGCTCAAATTGTCCAAAGTAAAGCCCATGGTTGGAGACAGGGTGGAATACATCATTTCACACGACAGAGGTCGCATTGAAAACATACTCCCTCGTACCATCACTTTGAAAAGACCACGCGTTTCCAACGTGGATACGGTTGTTGTGGTGATCACGAGATCTCAACCGTACGTCCAGTGGTCGATGACGGATAGAATATTGGCCGGTGTTGAACTTTCAAATGTTAACATCGTATTGGCTTTAAACAAAATAGACGTAACGAGCGCCGAAGAAATAGAAAAGTTCAAATTCATATACAAATCCTACGAAACTGTGCTGACAAGCGCCAGTAAAATGATTGGAATAGACGAACTTGAAGCGTTGTTGAAAGATCACATATCCGTCTTCGCTGGACCGTCCGGCGTGGGAAAATCGTCGCTGTTGAATTCCATTTTGAAAACGGATTTGAAAACCGGTTCCGTTTCGCAAGCGACGAATATGGGAAGGCATACCACGACATCCGCTTCGCTTATGGAATTGAAAAATGGTGGATTCGTCGTCGATACACCTGGTTTCATAACGATGAACTTTCAAGAAATCGAACCTTTAAGAGTTCAAGAACTATTTCCTGAAATAAGGGCGGCTTCTTTTGCGTGTCTCTTTGACAATTGTGTTCACGACGCGGAGCCGGGTTGTCATGTGAAAGAATTGGTAGAAAATGGAGAAATAGCTCGAAGTCGCTATGAAAGTTACATAGACATTTTACACGAAAGCGAGGGGAAAAACAGTTGACGAAAAAAGTATTTGTGGCTCCATCGCTCCTTTCCGCCAATTTTGCGAACTTCGAAAGCGATGTCAAAAAGGTGGAAAAGGTGGCCGATTACATCCATCTGGATGTCATGGATGGACATTTCGTGCCGAATCTGACCTTCGGTGTTGAAATGGGAAGGGCTTTGAAAAGAATAACAAAAGTCAAGTTGGATTCTCATCTCATGGTTGAACGACCGGAAGATTTTGTGGACGATTTTTGTGAGTTTTCCGAGATGGTCACCGTTCATTACGAGTCAACTTATCATCTTCACAGGCTCATACAAAGGATAAAAGAAAGGGAAACAAAAGCCTTCGTGGCATTGAACCCCCACACACCCGTTGAATGCCTGAAAGAGATTTTGGTGGATGTGGACGGAGTACTCATCATGAGCGTGAATCCAGGATTTGGGGGTCAGAAATTCATTCCAAACGCTCTAAACAAGATAAAAGAGTTGGATGAATACAGAAAGAAAAGGGGATTGACATTTCAAATAGAAGTGGATGGCGGAATAAATGAGGAAACTTATCTACTTACCCTAAAAGCGGGAGCGGATATCCTAGTCGCTGGCAGTTACATCTTCAACTCCGAAAATCCGGCTCGCGCCGTTGAAAAGCTCAAGGAGTTTCCATCTTAACATCATTTAAAAAGATATCTCCGAAGGGTGTATCCTCTCTCTGATACCCTCTCTTTCCACTATAAGAGAGTCCGAGAGAACTTTTACAACCTTCGCATCGTACACCTGACCGGAAAAATCCGAAACTCTTATGGTGTGACCTTTTTTCACCACCATCGAATTGCGCCAGAGATTGGTGATGACGTTTTTCTTTCCGGAAGTTACAAGGTTGTACAGTTGCTGCATCTGAGAGGATATCATGCTTAAAAGCTGCGAGATGCTGAAATGAACGTTCGTGATCTCAAAAAGAGAAGTCGCGTTTTTGACATCAGCTGGTACTTCGTTGTTAACGTTTATTCCTATTCCTATTATCACCGCGTGTTCGCGAACCTTTGAGAAGATCTCGGTGAGAATTCCGCCGAGTTTTTTTCTCTTGTAATAGATATCGTTTGGCCACTTCACACCGATATCTTTCACCTTGAGTTTTTTCAAAACCCTTATCACCGCTACCGACGCCATTTTCGTGTATATGTTCGGATCTTTGCAGAGCTTTTGTGGTTTGTAAACAACCGAGAACCATAACCCTCCAGGCGGTGAATACCAACGTCTTTCTCCCTTACCCCTTCCGGCAGTTTGCGACACCGCCCAGACGATATCTCCGTTTTTGAGGATGTTCATCATCTTCTTGGCAACATCGTTGGTAGATGTCACCTCGTCGTACGAGTAAATTTCACTCACTCTTCATCCCTCGGCTTTTCAACGTTTAAAGTTTCCAGTTTACCATCCACGTGAACATCCAGTTGATTGTACGGCATGCTTATTCCCGCTTCGTTCAAGGCTTTGTAAATGTCCACCGCGACTTTCTCTATGGCGGCAAAATAATCCTTTCGTAAAACCCAAAAATGTGCGACGAAATTTATCGAGGAATCACCAAATTCGCTGAACGTCACGAAGTTGCTCACCGGCCCGTAATCCTTTTCCTTGGAATAATTGTTTCCCTTGTAAACCAGCGGTTCGTCTTCGAGGGCTTTTTCCAATATTCCGGAGATCTTAGACAATTGTTGGGCATCGACGGTGTAAGGAATGCCAATTGACATATCGATTCTTCTGGCGACTTTGGGCCAAAATTTGGTAACCTTCGAAGACCAAACCGTGGTGTTCGGTATGTATATTCTCTTGCCATCCCACGTGTCCACTACCGTGTGATTGAGTTTGGTCGCGTGAACGACACCGCTTATTCCGTCTATATCCAGAGCATCTCCTTCGTTTACGGCGTCGGTTAAAAATATCATCATTCCACTGAAAAAATTACCAAGTGGTTGTTGTAGGGCAAGACCTACTATCAAACCGACAACGCCAAGACTCGCCAAGATGGGCCATAGATTTATGTTGAATATACCCAAAACGACGAGGCCAGCAATTGAAAAAAACGTCACCTTCACCAATGTGTAAGTCGTGTTTGGATACTTTAAAGGTCTTTTCATCCTCTTGGCCGTGACTTCCCACAATTTGAAGGTGTATTTTGCAAAATAATACGTTACGATGAAAACTATCACCGAAATTATGATCTTTATTCCATACGAAAAGAAAAAAGTGTTGAAATTGGCAATGACAGAAGTGGAGGAGTTGCTCATCCCTTTCCCTCCTTGAAAACGTGCTCTTCAGCCGGAAATTTTCTCTCCTTAACGTCTTTTACGTAGGAAAGCAAAGCCTGTTTTATCTGAGTTGAAAGATCCGCGTACCTTTTGACGAATTTCATCTTCTTTTCATCGTTTATTCCAAGCAGATCGTGCCACACCAACACTTGACCGTCGCAATATCTGCCGGCTCCTATTCCTATCGTTGGAATTGACAACGCTTGAGTTACGGCTTTTGCCGTTTCCTCAACTGTGAGTTCAAGCACTAAAGAAAAGATTCCCGCTTCCTCCAGAATTTTGGCTTCTTCAACCATCCTGTAGGAATCGTCGCCTTTTCCTTGAACACGATATCCGCCTATTTGATTGATCGACTGAGGTGTCAAGCCTATATGACCCATGACGGGAATGCCGATATCGACAAGCTTTCTTATGAGAGGGGCTATTCTTTTACCGCCTTCCAATTTAACGGCATTCGCTCCGTTTCGAATAAGTGCGCCGGCGTTTTTTATTCCCTCTTCTTCAGAAGACTGGTAGGACATGAAAGGCATATCCGCGACTATGAAAGAATTCGGAGCTCCACGTCTCACCGCTGAAAGATGACGAATAACGTCTTCCATATCCACTTTCAGTGTTGAATCGTAACCGAGAACGACATTCCCCAGAGAGTCTCCCACCAGAATCATGTCCATACCCACTTCTTCGCACGCCTTCGCACTGAAATAATCGTAGGCCGTTACCATGGTGATCGGGGTTTTATTCTTCATCGCCATTAATTTTCTCAAATTCACCATCGATCACCTTCTCCTTGAGTATTCTCACAAATTTGTGGTAAATCGCTCCTATGTCCGGCAAGGTATCCTGCAACACCATCTCTTCTGCTCTTACCAACCTTATATCTCCACGTGCAACGGGACCGGTTATCGCCTTTTTTATTCCGAGCTTTTCCACGTTTTCTATCGCCTGCCTGGCCAAATACGTTGAGATCTTTTGGGCCAATTCTGGGTTGAGTCCGGAAACGGCGTAAAGTTCCCTCGATATTGCTAAAAGTGCGACGACGAAGTTAGAGGCGAAAACCGCACCGGAGTGATAAAACAATTTTTTGTCTTTTTCTATTTCGCCGTACTTCAAGTTCAACGAATCGAGCAGATTCGCTATCAAAACTTTTCCCTTTTCGTTTCCCTCGATCACGAAGTACACGTCTTTGAACTTCTTCCAGAAATCCGGATCGGCAAAAGAAGCGTTCGGGTGCACCGAAAATCTTCCTATTCCCCGCGAATCGCATTCACGTAACAGGTAAGAAGAATAAGCTCCACTGAAATGACCAACAGCCTTCACTCCATCCAGATTTTTCAAAATTTCCAAAAAAGTGTTTCTTATCTCATCATCTGGTGTTCCTATCAGAATGACATCACAATTTCCAACTTCTTCCATCGAAGCTGGAACGCCTTTTCCTATGAACTTCACCGCTTCCTTTGACGATTCAAAAGAAGAGTTCACCACGTGTCCTATTTCGTGACCGCTGTTTGCCAGGAATTTCGCGAAGTTCTTTCCAACTCTTCCCGCACCGACGATATCGAAACGCATGATCCCCTCCTTGTTTCAAAATTATAACATCTTTTCAACAAATAAACCACTCCCAAAAACGCGATACAAACCAACAAGATGGTCATTCTATTAAAAAACAAGAGAAAAGACGCGTTTCGTGAAGAACAACAATTCACTCAGCGCGCCTTGAAAGGATGTTTTGAATTCTGTTAAATCACAGCAAGTTATTCTTTCTTCATTTTAGGTCTATTCGGGACATCAGCTACATTATTTACCAGTAAATGACACTGATACTCCCATCTCCTTCATTGGCAACGTAAACTTTATTTGTTGCTGAATTTACCCAAACAGATTTTGGTCTATTTCCAACACTAATGGTTTTGAAAAGATAGCGTACAATAAATGCTGTAAAAGTTGAAAAAAGAAAAAAGTTCCTGTATC